>CAYGPY010000078.1:0-10836 GCA_964351765.1 uncultured Vampirovibrionales bacterium | reverse complement strand
CGCGTTCGCTGCCCAACCCCTCACCTGAGCGTGATGCCCTCTTAGAAAAGGCCATCAACGTTCATCAATCACCCGAAGTCATGGATAAAGTGGGCTTAGCGCGTGCATCAGATGTGATAGGGCCTTCTGTTGAAGATACCCATGGCTATGGTGAGTTTGGGGCACTGAGCAATGGTAAAAAAGTGTTGCCCGCAAGTGCCACCCGCCTAACCTTAACGGATATGTTGATGGATGTGGAGAACTCACTGGGTAATGAGCGTGATGCGTCACAATCGATGATGGAGCGGGTTGAAGGTTTAGAAAAACAGGTGTTTGGTGATCCTGATCCTGATACGGCTTTAGCCAAAAGGGTTCAGAATCTGTATGCCGAAATGTTTGGTGCGCCCGCCAACTCAGTGGCTACAGTTAATCCGAGTGAGGTGTTTCACGGATCAACCGATACGTATTTGCCCGAAGTGCTAAAGGTTACCGACGGTAAGATTGTACGTTGGGGGAATTTCCCGATTCGCGTTTATATTGACGAGCCCAATGAGAAAGACCAACCGGATGTGGCTGTGCAGTATAAGGAAAGCTATCGAGAGGCGGTTATAAGCGCTTTGGAAAGCTGGAAAACGGCGACCAATACCCAAGTTGATTACATTGTCGTTAAAAACTCTCTGGCCTCTGATATCGAGTTTTGGTGGAAAGACGACTACGTTGATCGCTTTGCTGATCCTGAGACAGCACCGGATTTTTATCAGGATTATACCCCGCCTCAAAAAACCAAGTTGTTGCGTGTGGTTCAGTTAGCATCGATGCTTACGCCCGGTTATTTTGGCTTGGCCCCACAGGCTTTAGGCGCCGCGTTGCAATACAAAGAGTACAAAAAACTGGAAGTATTGAAGGAAGAATCAATCATTAGCTTGGGAATGAAGCCGATGCGCGATTTGAATGAAGAACAAGCCTTGGTTGTAATTCAGAACATGGCCGCTAAAGAATACGGCCATGCGTTGGGCTTAAAGGCTGTTAGCGATCAAAAAGAAGACTTGCTGTACCCTGAATTGCCCTCAGATCGGATTAAAACCCCAAGTCCACGGGATATTCAGACCTTAGCGGAACTCTACGCTAGACAGCCTGATATTTTACTGAGCGTGCCTAAAGTACGCTAGTATATTAAATTAGTAGCAAAAACAAGCAAGGCGCGTGTTTGCTCTATTGACTTCCATAGAACCCCTACGATGCTTTAATCCCGAATGGTGATGGATAAACGGGTTTATTTAAATTGATTGAAACTGAATTCTAAGACGGAATTCTAAAGCTCGTAGCTATATACAGTAGAACCATTCTCTGATTGAGTGCTGGTTTGCGCTGTTGTTGTGCCTGAATTCATAGTGTAATCATCGAAATACATATTGGTTTTTTTCCTTCAACTACTACGTTTTGTAAACAATACGGTTTTCTAAATTTCTCTATACTTTTTAGAAATTGTGTTATCCGACACACCGTGATGGTATTGGGATAACAACCCACTTGATTAAATAAAAACAAAAACAGTGTAAAACTTGCGTTTTGGCCCTCAGAAATGTGTCAAATGTTACGAGATAAGGCTCGATTCATACGATAAAGAAGGTCAATTTAGTGTATGTATGTCCCTCATTATAGGGTATTGGGTATGATTTCACCACCTTTTTCAAGGAGGATCACTTAGGTGGTGTAGATGAGTCTTAAAGCCTTTAGACCAGTGTGTTTTCAAGCTTTGGTGCTGATGTGAAATCAGCATTTTGGGGTGTGATTTTTGCATCTTGGTAAAAGGCACTCACTTTGTCTGCTGTGACCAAGTCTCCTGTGTGCAAATTACCCGTCGCCAGATCTTCAAAAACCACCTCATTGTAGTCTGTAAAGCGATTAATCATGGTGTGATCGCCCATTGCTTTTGCACTAGCTGCCTGATTAATCCAGTAGAAACGATGCCCATCAGCAGGCGAGGTGAGTTGCCAGCCCGACATAGGGTTACGCAAATCGGTTTGTTCTGCATCGCTTTGGTTGCTGGTGTTATCAGGAAAATCACGAAGGGTATCAAGCCAGTATTCTTTGCCATTAATAATGGCAAACTCTTCTTCTAACGCGTTTGTTTCAATCCGATACAGCTCACCGGTTTCGATGTTTTCAATATAATTTTGTAAGCTGGCTATGTCATAGCGTTGCCCGTCTAAAACAACGCTAAACGTATCGTCAGTATTGGGTTCAAAGTCAAATCGAGAATAGGTTTCTAAGATGAGCTCACCGGTGCTGCGGTCCATCTTACGACGGAAGAAGATCGACTCATTTTTCGATACAGTGATTTCTTCATCGAGCTGAGCCACATGATCGTTAAATTCAAACACCCAAGCTTCGTCACTATCAGGGTCGTTTAGATGAAGCTCTTCCTTACCTGTTTCCAAATTGAAATCAAGACTGCCATCATAGCCTTCCCATTTAAAGCTATCGGCGTTGGTTAAAATCAGAGACGTGGCTTCGGTTTCAAGCTGAGGCGGGGTATCTTCGGAGCCCGGAATAAAGTTGTAAGGCTGTCCGTCAAGATGCAATTGGTCACTGCTATCAAGCCATTGAATGCTTACATCTTCAGTAGACTTGTTGCCTGCTGAACGGATGCCAGTTCGCTTATGCTCTAGTCCTCGCTTCAAGGCCAAGGGGCCATCGGCTGTCATTACAGCGGGTTCAGCGTTTTGTTGCACCGGCGATGGTTGTAATTCGTCAGTATAAGAAGATAGCGTTATTTGTTGCGTTGCTGGGTGGGTATTGACCAGCCATTTTTTTATGACGGGCTCTGTGTTGGGCGCGTCGGTTAATGCGGGTGCTACTTCCTTTGTTTTACGACGTCTTAGGCGACTCCAGAAACCACCGGAGCGTTTCGTTTTATCGTTGGTTTGATTGGGTTGTTCTGGAACGGCCAAGGTAAATTGATTCTCACCAATCTGATCAGCCGAGTAGCTTTCACGCGTGATAGGGTTGTAGGCTAACAGCCCATTTGACGTATCATTCAAGCCTAGGGCCAACGCCACGGGCGTGTTGTTTAAGAATAAACTGGGTGCTTTTAGCCTGTTGAACCGGTGTACAATCGGTGAAAACATGGTGTGCTTTGTAATAGGCGGGCGTGAATAAACGCTGGGTGGCGGTGCCGAAGTAAGCGTCTTGCCCTCTTGATGGAAATTGAGTTCGGCACGTTGACGTAAGCCTTTAAATGCGTATGTTTTCCCGCTTTCCACGTGTACTAAAAAAGAACGTTGTTGGCCCGCAGGGGCTTGGTTTCCATCACTATCACCACTAGTTGTTTCAGGTAATTTAAGATCATATTGTTCGCCTAATATCGTGAGCTCAGTGCCTGTTACAGGGCTAATCTGTTGCATCTCTCCGTTTACGAACATGCGTAAAAACCGTGTTTTGGTTTCAGGATTTTGACTTAGCTCAAGAGCCACATCTAGATTTAATTCGGGTTGATACGGAATTTCAATTGGCTCTAAGTTGTGCTCATACAAAGTCGGTGTTGGTGTTGTAACCATGGTATCGTGACGTTGCTTTCTAGCAGAAAACAACACGGGTGACATCGTGTTTAAAGCGTTGTCGATATAGGGTTTGGGTGCATGTAATGAGACGAATGACATCAATAAAGGCCCTTCAAATGCGAGTGGTTCAAAAGTAAAACGAGATTGGTGAGAAATTCAAAATGCAGTAAAAATTAAGTCTGAAATGAGTTGATGGTAAAGCTATAAACTTAATGCGTCAAGTGTAGCAGGAAGAGGCTGCTTCATCAAGAAAAACTGTATTTCATCTTGATATCACGTTACCTAAACCTTAAAGGGGCATACCCACATTAAGGTTGTGAAACTCTTGATGGATTTGATTTGAACGGTCAAACCAAGCCTTTAGCCCTTCGGCACCCATTAAGTCGGAGGCGTCTTTTAGGGTGCTGCTCAGTTCCTCAATCACCACTTTAATATTGTCCTGATTATGCTCGAACACCTCGCCCCACATGCTGTGAGGGCTAGCCGCCAAACGCAGTTGTCCGTCGATACCCCCGCCATGATAAGACAACAAATGCCCCGGCTCGCGGTGATACAGTAGATTGGTAAGTGCCAAGGAATAAAACTGAGGCAGATGACTCACATAGGCCATATAGTAATCATGTTTTTCAGGAGTGAGGTTTCGGGGAATGGCACCGAGCCCCACAATAAAGCGCTTGAGTGTTTCAAGGCGCGTTGCACCCACATCGGGCTGTGGGCAGATAATAAATGATTGCCCCGCAAACAAGAGCCCTGTGGCATTGTTGATGCCTGAAAATTCTTTACCCGCCATTGGGTGTGCAGCAATAAAGTGGTGTGGCGCTAGCTCTAAGCCGAGATTGTAAATAGGTCGTTTACAACTTCCTACATCACTGAGCGTTACGTTTTTACCTTCAGCCAAAGGCGCCAGCTTTTTAAGGGCATCCATCGCCCCATTTAAATGGCAAGCCAACACAACCAAGGTATCGTCTTCAAGCACGCTGGGTAAATCACGAGACACATGATCGGCAATGTTAGAACGCAGTGCAAACTGCAATGTTTTTTCGTCGGTATCCACAGCAGTAATCGTGATGTCACTAAACCGATCACGGGCAGCCATTGCTAAGGAGCCCCCAATCAAGCCCAGCCCAACCACTATCAAATGTTTGTAGGTGGGTTTTAGATCAGCAGATGAGGCACTCATAAGAAAAAACTTTCACAAAATAAATAGAGAAATAACTAGTGCGAATTAGTACGTGTAGTGCAATTGTTTTTGCGCTTCACGAATACGTTGGTACTCAGGGTCTTTAAAGAACGCTGAGGAAGTGGTTGTCATTTGCCCGCCGTACTTACTAAATTGTTTTTGACTGTAAGGTAAGTTGGTTTTTTGACTGTCAAAGAAACACAATTGAGAAATACGCACACCCGGATAGAGTGGCAACGGAATGTTACTCACGTTGGATAATTCAAGCGTAATGCTGCCGGCAAAACCGGGATCAATAAACCCAGCGGTTGCGTGAATCTGTAATCCAAGGCGTCCCCACGTACTACGGCCTTCAACACGGGCGGCCAAATCAAGCGGAATACGCACAAACTCAAGGGTTGTTGCTAAGGCAAATTCACCGGGGTGCAAAATAAAGGGCTCGGTCGGTTTTACTTTAACGTGTTTCATATGCTTACGAATATCTTGAGCGAGTGCCTCAGGATCTTTAATGAGATCCAAGTGCGTAAGGTTGGTACGCGTGAGAACTTGAAAGTCGGTACCCAAACGCAAATCCACGGAGGAGGGACCAAACTGTTCTTCGGGTTTAATCAAGGGCGTAATGATTAAACGTTTGTCTGGATCGGTTTCAAGTAAACGTTCGGTAATTTGAGCTTCATTAAAAATCATAGTGGGTGCGATCTCTCTTTGGCTTCATTCAAAATTATTCTGAAATTTTAGACAACCGGTTCGGCGGTGCATAACAACACGCGATGAATTTCGGCGGTCTCGATGGATTTAATCAGCAAGTGATCTTGGTAGGTGAGCATCCGTTGAAAATAACGAAACTGCTCAACCGGGTTGGTGTCAGTATTGCTAAACATAGAGAACATCCAAGCACTTAGTCTGTCGAGGCTGTATAACCAACTGGCGTTGATCATTTCAGCCGGAGTGTGTGGGTGCTCGGTGAGTTTGGTTAGCGTGTCATAAATACTAGGGCACCCTGCTTCATTGGCTTCAGGGCCTTGTAATGCTTGCAAGTCTCTATCAATTTCAGCGTCAGTAAAAATACCGCTGCTACTAATAATCACTTGATCCATTAAGCGCACACTCAAAGGCTGTGCCTTGGTATCATTATTTTCGGTGTAGGCGTAATGATCAGGAATCATTTTTTCAACGGCGGTAAGCAGATGACTTTTTTCAACATCATTCAACACATTAATTTCAGTATCAGATTTTGCACAAAGCAAATCACGATTACGCTCTAGTCCTTCGTGAAGCAAAATAGCCGATTTACCTGCCACATTGGTGTGGTTTAATCCGTAAAACAAGAGCGGTTCTACACGTTGAATAAATTCATTATCTTGGCTCAATAAGGCTTGCCCAAGGTGATGGAAATAATAGGCTGGGCCAGCAAGCCGCATGCCAATCACATGAGCGAGTGTATCAATGAGTTGAGTTTCATCTAACGAGGGGACTGATTTTTTGATGCTGCTGAGTGGTGACGATTGCTTTGCTAATGCCTTGCCCAGCGTGCGTTGGAGTTGTACCCAACCCGATGGATTTTCCACATCACAGACCGATAAGCCCGTAAGAAGTACATGGTTCAACTCGTTTTGCAGAGTCGCTACATCAGTGTTGTTGCCGTCAGCGGGCTCACCACACAACACAACCGATACATCGCCAAGCCCCTGTAATAACTCACTTGGGGCGGTTTTTGCTAAGTAGAAATGGGTTTCAGGCAGCAGTTGTTGCGCGCTAAAACGGCTAAACATCGAAGACAGCTCAACCAGTTTTTGATACGGCGTGTAGATGCTTTCATCAATTTTTTTAGCAAGCGTTGTTTCTTTTAATGTAGTTTCATCCAACAGGCTAGCAAAAAAGGCTTTGTCTTCAAGCACACCACTCATCAAGTCTTCAGCGTCTTGAGCGAGTGATTGAAAGATAGGAAAGGTGGAGGCGGGTGCCGATAATTTGGCATCAGCGATATGTTTTTCAAGGCGAGACAAACGGGCGATCCATTGAAAGGCCATAAATTTAAGAACAGTTTTTTGCATCATAATAAGCGGTAAATCCTGAAGCTGACGGGTAACTCTCAATAAGGTGAAATACAATAAAAAATTAAAAACGTTTGGGATTACTAACAGTATAAAGTCCATAGGATCACAGGGAAAGACATCTCAACGAACTGTAACGTAACGTTTTATTGTAATGGGCTGTGGGGTGAGCGTGAGAAAAATGAGTGATTGGCTAATGCGCTAAAAGCCCTGCCGTGTAAAGTGATCCGGTGATGACACCGAGTGCATTGGTGTCGCTTTGAGTTTGTTCTTTTAACTTTTGATAGGCTTGCTTGGCATCCATCGCGGTACTCATTGGGATGGGTTTGCCGAGCGCTTGGCGCAGTGTGTCGGCCATTGCCTCAACCGGGTGAAAGCTGTCGGGGTCTTCGCCGGTGGTAAAAATAACGTGCTGCGTGTTGGGATGTGCGGCAATTAAGTCGCTTAACATGGTGAGGTCTCTATTTTTTTTCAGGCTCAGCACCCAATACAGCGGTTTTTCTTGGGCGTAAAAGGCAAGGCTGGTTGCTAAGGCGTTAAGCCCAGCGGGGTTGTGCGATCCATCCAAGATAATACGCTCATCGGGTAAATACTGAAACCGCACTGGCCAGTGGCTTTTCTTTAATCCGTCTTGCAATGCAGGTTCCGAAATATCAAAGCCCTGCTGACGCAATTGCTGGACCACGCTAAGCACGGTGGCCAGGTTGTCTTTTTCATACAGCCCCAACATGCCTAATTGATAGTGGTGTTCGTGGGCCGTATCGGTGATGCGTAAGCCCCCTTCAAGCGAGGCATTACTGGCAATCTCAAGGCCCGATGCATTGGCAATCGAGACGGGAGAGTCACAGGTGAGTGCTTTTTCTTTAAAGACATCGAGCACGCTCTGGGTCATACCAGAGCCGAGTACCACGGGGCATCCGGTTTTGATGATGCCGGCTTTTTCACCGGCGATCAGTTCGACGGTGGCGCCGAGTGTTTCGGTGTGATCCAAGCTGATGCTGGTGATGACGCTTAGTAGGGGTTGGCTGAGCACGTTGGTGGCGTCCAGCCGTCCGCCCAAGCCGGTTTCAATCAGGGCGATGTCCAGTTTGTTTTCGCTGTTCTTGTTTTGAAAATACCAGAAGGCGAGTACGGTCAGCACTTCAAAATACGTGGGGGAGCCGAGTTTTGATTCATTTGAGAAGCGCTCATCAGAGGCAATGGCCTCACGAATGATGTTGATGCCGGCCAAAAAATCTTCGGGTAAAATCGGATTCCCACCAACAGTGATGCGCTCTCGCATATGATGCAGGTGCGGGCTGGTGTAGGTGCCGGTGGCAAAGCCCGCTTGTTGCAACACGCTTTTAAGCATGGCCACAACACTGCCCTTGCCATTAGTGCCTGCCACATGCACGCAAGGCAATTTTAAATGCGGATTCCCCAACAAAGCCAACAACGCTTCAACACGCCCCAGCCCCAACTTCTGAGTACTCATCCCAAGTGACGTCACCCAGTTATAAGCATCCGTGGGCGAAGTGAGGGGGGCGTGGATTGTTGTGGTTGAAGTAGTCATTGTGTAACCAACTCTTTACCTAGTTCGATATCGACTCCAATGTAAACACCGTTTTCTGGTATATGAGGTGGAGGGTCAAAACTTTTAACGTTTTTAACTGAATTCAGTGCATGTTCGTCTACTTTTTTATTGCAGGATGATTTATAAACATAGTGATGAAGAAGATTCCCGTTTTTGTCTAAGATTATTTTAACGGCGACTGAAGTCGAGATTTTAGTGTCAGGACTAAAATTTTTTGGAAGAGTTTTCCAACGTTTTTCTGCTTTTAGTCGGCTTTTTTTATGCCAGTTTTTCAAATGGTTTCGATTTATAGGGTTAATTAATACATCTTGTTTTGTGACCGTTGTTACAAATTCACGAATATTATCAAATTGTAAGTTGTTTTTAATTGCTTCAGGTGTAAAAACTAAATCAGTAGTTTCCATCCAGTAATTGTCTGGGAGGATTGGAAATGGATAGTTTTCAAATTCTTTTAGTAATTGTTCGTCAATAAGCACTGATTTTGAAGGTTTGATTATGCCTGATTGTAAGACTTCGCCCATTCTGTTAATTCGCAAGTAGAAAGTTGCCATATTTTCTAAGTCGTATTTTGACCACACAGGTCTAAGTTTCCTTGCAATATGGTATCCATACTCTGCTCTTGCCCAAAAACTTTTGTTTGTCGGTGTTGGACAATTTGAGTTAGGTTGGATATGTTTCATAACTTGCTGATCAGCTTCGTGCATCATTTTAGAATCTATTTTGATTGTTTTTGCTTCTTGTTGGTTAGGATTGTTGTTTTTAATATGAATTTCTTCAGCAACCGAAAAGGGTGTGGATAAACCAGCGATTAGAAGTACGCCAAGTAGTAACTTTAGGTTTGTCGTCATTGTGTCGAGCCCTGTTCTGATTGGTGTAAGCATTTGACCCTATCATACCGTAAACAGAGCTATCCAGAGGGGGCACGTAACGGGCTTGTTTGGGTTTTACACATATATAGATCCGATTGATCTCACTTTGCAACGTCATAATGCTTCATAAAAGGCCGATTTGACGTCTGTTTTAGTCATAATAGAGATCTTAAATTCGCCTTAATTTTACACACAACATAGTTCAAACCATCATCATTAAACGCTTGGAGACAACCATCTATGCCATTGTTGAGCCACTTTACCGGACTGTTAGGCATCACCGCCTTGTTGGGCGTTGCCTTTGCAATGTCGAACAATCGCAAGCACATCAACTGGCGCCTTGTGGTCAGTGGCTTGTCGCTTCAGGTGTTGTTGGCCGTGTTTTGCCTGAAGGTGGAAGTGGGTCGTCAGATTTTCCAGAGTATTGGCCACGGTATCGAAAAACTGCTTAGCTTTAGCGATCAAGGCGGTGGCTTTGTCTTTGGCTTTTTGGTCAGTCAACCGGCTCGGCTGGATGAGCTCTTTGGCGCAGGCAGTGGCTTTGTGTTCGCCTTTAAACTCGTTCCCACCATCATTTTTGTAGCGACGCTGGTTAGCATTGCCTATCATTTGGGTATTATGCAACGGGTGGTAAAGCTTGTGGCGTGGGCGGTGTATAAAATTATGGGTGCCAGTGGTGCCGAGGCGTTGAGCAACAGCGCCAGTATTTTTGTGGGTCAGATTGAAGCCCAGTTGTTGGTAAAACCCTACGTGCCAACCATGACACGCTCTGAATTATTGGCCGTGATGGCAGGCAGTATGGCCTGTATCGCCGGTGGTATTATGGCGGTCTACATTCAAATGGGTGTGCCTGCGGCCTACCTGTTAACCGCTAGTTTAATGGCGATTCCGGGTTCACTGGTGATTGCTAAGATGGCGTTTCCTGAAACTGAAGCCTCGCAAACACGGGGTGAAGTGCGTCTTGAAATTGAAAAGAAAACCGTCAACGTGATTGATGCTGCCGCTCATGGAGCCAGTGATGGAATGAAAATTGGTATCGCTGTAATTGCGATGTTGGTTGGTTTTATCGCCCTGATTGCGATGCTTGATTTTGTGGTGGCTCAACTTGGGTTGTTATTAGCCAGCTACACCACCTTGGATTTATCGGTGATTGGCTTGGATCTGAATAACCTGTCACTCAACACCATTTTAGGATCACTGTTCTGGAGCGTGGCCGTGCTGATGGGCGTGCCAATGCAAGAGGCCCAAGCCGTGGGCGGTTTGATGGGCACCAAGATGGTGGTGAATGAATTTGTAAGTTATATGCAGCTCACCCCAATGATGACCGATGGCACGCTGTCGCCTAAATCCATTGTGATTGCCAGCTTTGCCTTATGTGGCTTTGCTAACTTTAGTAGCATTGCCATGCAGATTGGCGGTATTGGCGAGATGGCGCCAAGTCGTAAAAAGGATTTAGCCGAGCTCGGTATCAAGGCGATGCTCTGTGGCACTATGGCCAGTTATGTTTCAGCCAGTTGGGCTGGGGTGCTCACCAGTTTGCCTGAAGGCAATGTATGGCCGATAGTTGTGATGGCACTCGCTGTGGATTTTCGCTTTTACTTAGACTTCTTTACTATGC
>CAYGPY010000077.1:7196-10950 GCA_964351765.1 uncultured Vampirovibrionales bacterium | reverse complement strand
GCAATGTATTGGTGCCACCACGATTAGCGAATTCCGTAAGCACATCGAAAAAGATGCCGCGCTTGAACGTCGTTTTCAACCCGTTATGGTTGAAGAACCTTCTATTGAAGAGACCATTGAAATCATCAAAGGCCTTCGTGAAAAATATGAAGAACACCACAAACTCCTCATTAGTGATGAAGCGATTTACGCCTCAGCGAAATTATCGTCACGTTACATTGCCGACCGCTTCTTGCCCGATAAAGCCATTGACTTGGTGGATGAAGCAAGTTCTCGTGTGCGCTTAGCAACAAGCGCTTTACCACCTGAAGGCAAAGAGCTCGAAAAAGAACTTAAAGTACTTGTTCGCGAAAAAGAACAGGCGATTCGCAATCAAGAGTTTGAAAAAGCCAGCAACCTCCGTGATGAGGAAGCCGCTTTACGCGAAAAAATTCGTGAAATGAGCGAAGAGTGGAAGAAAGAACAAGAAGACAAGAAAGCCACTGTCACCGCTGAGCACATCGCTGAAGTGGTTCATGGGTGGACAGGTATTCCTGTTAACAAACTCACCGAAAGCGAAAACGAAAAACTATTAAAGATGGAAGATATCATGCACGAACGCGTGATTGGTCAGCACGATGCGGTGACCGCCATTTCTAAAGCGATTCGTCGTGCCCGTGTTGGCCTAAAGAACCCTGACCGTCCAATCGGATCGTTCATCTTTAGTGGCCCAACCGGTGTAGGTAAAACCGAGCTTGCCAAAACATTGGCCGATTATTTCTTCGGTTCTGAAGACAATATTATTCGCGTGGACATGTCCGAATTCATGGAACGTCATACCGTGAGTAAGTTGATCGGTTCACCTCCAGGCTATGTTGGCTTTAACGATGGTGGTCAGTTGACTGAACAAGTTCGACGTAAGCCTTACTCGGTTATTCTGTTTGATGAAATTGAAAAGGCACACCCTGATATCTTCAACGTGATGTTGCAGATCCTTGATGATGGTCGTCTTACCGACTCTAAAGGACGCCACGTTGATTTTAAGAACACCATTGTTATTATGACGAGTAACGTCGGAGCCCGTGGTATTGAAGACCCAACACCGCTTGGTTTCTCTGTAGCCGAAAGCGATAGTGAAGCTCGTTACGAGAAAATGAAGGACGTGGTGAATGAGGAGCTGAAGAAAACCTTCCGCCCTGAATTCTTAAACCGCCTTGATGACACCATCATCTTCCAACAACTCACACAACCAGAAATCCGTGAGATTGTCGACATCATGATGAAAGATCTCTTCAAACGTGTTGAAGCCCAAGGTTTGACCTTAACCTTAACCGATGAAGCAAAAGACTTCCTCTCAACCGAAGGCTACAGTCCAGCTTATGGTGCACGCCCATTGCGTCGTGTGATTCAGAAATACATTGAAGATCCATTGTCTGAAGATGTATTGATGGGTAAGTTTAAAGAAGGTGATACGATCAACGCTAAAATGAAGGACGAGATCATCGTCTTTGATAAAAAAGCAGTTCGTAAATCTGCGGCCAAAAAAACAAAATCAACCGAATCTGAAGAAAAAGAAGTAACGGCCTAAGTTGATTTGAGCCATAGCATTATCTACGTTAATCTTCCGTCTGTGATGAGACCCTTTCGTTTATGACGACACCCTCTCAAGGTCAAAGCAGAGGTAAGCAGAACCAACAAAAATCGTCTTCTGCTGCAGTACCTCGGCCAATACTACCACCACACCTCAGTGTGTTGGATATGATGTTGCCACCGCAAACCATCCCTTTGTTTTTACTCCTTATCTTCATCACGCCCATTGCTATTTTAACTGCCGAAAGCTTGTTTTTGCCTATCCTTGATTGGTTTCAAACTCTTCTGGGTGTGGGAGGCGATTTAACACCGCCGCCACTGCCTTTTGTGTTTTTTATTAAATTGTTCTTTTTTCTTTTATTGGGTTATCTGGGTTGTTATCAATTGCTGGTACGCATTAAAACAACCTATTACAGCGCCTGGTCACAGATGCTGTTACGCCCGCATGTGCTGCATGTTGATTACACCCCTGACGAAAACTACTCAGCATTGTCGCTATTAACATGGAGTGCCTACCGGTTTACCCACACCTTCATGCCCCCTCTTTTATTTGTGGCTGGTTTTGTTTTACTGGGATTCTTAGAACTGTATTTGTTTAACGCTCTAAGTAATTTGCCTGAAGGCATTCTGCCGTTTCAATACACCTTGGGTATTTTCTTTATGTTAATGCTTGGGCTCTTAACAGGATTCTCACTCATTAATGCGTTGTGGAATATGGTGTCCTCCGTCGTAGGCGAAGTCGGTGCGGTGCTTGAACCTGATTTACCTAAAAAACAACTTTATCAGCGTTGCAATCGCGTTGCATTTGGATCAGGCTATAGCGTGATTTTATTTGTCCTTTATTTTTCATTTTTAATTTTCTTTTGGGCCAATGTGATTGGGTTATTGATGGTATACGACATTCAAGACGTGACTCGTTTCCAATTTAATCCTGTGGCCGTATTTGGCTTAAGTGCGCTTATCTTTGCATTGTATACAGGGCTCAACTACCTCAAACTTCTCACCTACCATTTTGGGGTGGCCACCTATTATAAAAATCTACCTAAACAGCTCAAAGATTGCTTTGAGCCTCCTCCTCAGATTGAGATGGGTATGACCCCGCAAGCGACCTGATTTTAGTTTCTCAATAACTTGCAGAATACATCAACCTGACTAAACTATAACAACGTTGGTATTTCATTAGAGATAGACAGGTTATGTTTTACCGTGCTCAACATTATTTGTTGGGTATCGCCCATGGTGTAAAGCCCGTAGAGTTCTCCGAGAGGGCTTTTCTCCTCTATACAGATGAACTGCCTGCAGAAATGCCCTAATAAGGCCGATACCAGATTGAGCGGAAATAAGATAATGCCCACCCAAACAAAGTCATCTTGTTTCACTGCCCGAGCATTGTTCCCTACTTTGAGTTAAGAGAAAGACACGGTCATATCGCATTATGGTTAGTCGTATCTACAGCCCTTATACACCGGTGTACTCACCCAACCCTGCTAAAAAACCAGGGACAGAGCACGGTGCGGAAAAAGATCCTTTTAAAGAGGGTTCCAACGAAGATCCAAACGCATTTCATCAAGAAATGCTTGAGGAACAGCAAACACAACGTAAAGCCGCGTTGGTTCATCTAGCAGCAACGCCCGCGCTTTCTGCAGGTATGTCGACACCAACTCAGCCTCAAGAAGAGATGGTCCCCTTTCAAGAATTATCTCCTGACGGGCCTGCAATGGCAAGTATTCAAGAACAAGCCAATCAACAACAAATTAACATCTCAACCATTCTTAAAGATTTTCAGAGCACCGCCAATGCCTTGGGTATTGATGCCTCATTACAAGATGAAGTGGCTGGGTACATCAATGTTATTCAATCACAAGCCGCCAAAGAAACACCGTCTGTTCCTTATATTAAACATACGCTTTCAACCGCATCGATGAGCTTGGATAACTTTATTAGTAAAACACTCGGCCAGCCTTCAACAGTAGTTAAAGATTGGATTGATGCCCTCTTCCTTCAAGATATTAATTTTAAAGCCTCTGGTGAGGCTACTGACACATTTCAAGCCGATTCAAAAACCTTTACCGAATCTTCCGTTTCAAACACCGACTCTCTCACCGATCCTGTTGCGTTAAAAGACTTATGGCAACAGGCCAAAGCAGCCTTTAAGGAAGGGGATACGCTCACCGCTTTAAACCAT
>CAYGPY010000077.1:0-7186 GCA_964351765.1 uncultured Vampirovibrionales bacterium | reverse complement strand
CTTGAAAACGGACTCACCACGATTAATCACGTTGATCAACCTGATTTGGCCGGACGGTTTCATTACCGTGCCGCAAAAATTTATGAAGGTGAAGGACGACTTAGTGATGCACAAGCTCACTACCAAGCGATTATTCAACTTCAAGACACCAACAAGCTCCACATTCAAAAAGCCGATAGCTACCTTGCCCTAGCTCACTTTGGCGAGCATTCACCTCTAGCAGACACCAATGGTGAGCCCATTAGTGTTGCCTCGTACTATCGTCAAGCCAGCTCATACGCCCATTTAGCCCAAGACTATCAAACCAAAGCGTTTAGCGAAAACAGCTTAGCTCATTACCAGCTTAGCCAAGGCAATACAGGTGCAGCAATCAATACGCTCTCTCAATCCATTAAATCCGTACAACAAACCATTCCTAATGAGTCGGCACTCCTAAGTGATTTATACACCAATTTAGGTCATGCGGCCCAACAGCAGCAAGACATTAAACTTGCCGCACGGTCATATAAAATGGCCGTAAAGTTTGCTGACCATGCAGGTGAACGCACAATGTGGGCACAAGGCATTCATACGTTGGCCAATCTTTATAGTGAAGCCAACCAACCCATCAAGGCTTCTCAAACAATGGCGTTACTTTCGCAAACAATCTAGCAAAAAACGAGCCAAGTTGGGTTTTATATATACATAGGGGTATAAAGATGCTCTGAATACAGCGTGTATCAAGACATCATAACCCTTGTTTATATCAACAAGAGAGGACACTTGAATGCGATCATTTAAGGACAACGATTCCTTTGGGAAAGGGTTTAGCCAACGTAAAGACTTACTAAAACGCCCAGCGTCTGTTAAAACCGAACTTAACACCGACAACACAGAGGCCATGCCACACATTCAGGCAGCAGCATCCTTTGATATTAGTGTGCCATCATCAAGCCTCCATGAAATTGTGACGCTCGATGATTTTAAATCCGCACTCAATCAATTTTCAACCTCAATACGTGCCGACTGGTTAAGCCGTCGACCACAATAAATTGAGACGAAATGAGGGTTAATGACACCTTTTTTGAACAAAAAAGAGGTGTTTTCGAGCTGTTTTCACACGTTTTTAGGTCGTTTTTGGCCTATTTTAAGCCGTTTTTAGCTCGTTTTTTGAGGCACTTTCATACAACGGGTGATAAATTCTGTGGCGCTATACGAGTCCTCAATCACCTGAAATGGGAGCCCAAACTCTTTAGAAAGCTCACTCACCGACACATCATCCAAAAATAAATCGGTGTCTTCTTTAAGCATCACAGACGGAATCATCACCGAGTCATACTCTGATATCCCTTGTCCTTCAAGACTCTTCAAGGTTCGACGCATATCATGGCCTGTAATCACACCGGCCACATCCACGGCCTCGCCCCAGAAATCGCTCTCAACAGCGACTAAATCAAGGTATAAATTCTCAATCGCATTCATTCTTAAGATCACAGGCTGTAAGATCATGGTGGCCAAACGGCCCGTTAAAATGAGTTGCTTAACAGGGGCTTCAAGCCTTTCAGGGAGGCTGTCTTCCTGCTTAAAGAAATCCTCTAAAAGCATCCGACCCGTGCCAACCCCATCATCGAGTTGGGGGAAATCGCCGTATTCATTATAATTAGGAAACGAACGGCCGGATTTCAGATAGAACTCATCGGATAAGAATACAAACTCACTGATATCAGCAAGATCCTCGTCCTCGTTATTCAGATTTTCGTTTTGATAGGCTTTTTTAAAGGCCGCTACGCGATCAATGACATCGCCCGCTGATTGTGAGGTCACTGGTGTGAGCTCGGTGAGCTTATCTCGGTGTTGCGTTAGCCCTACAGGCACCACAGCCACTGACATCGCCTCAGGGCGCAATGTGGCTAAATCCGTTAAAGTTTTCGTTAACACCTCACCATCATTAATACCAGGACAGATCACCACTTGGCAATGAAATGGCACATTCAAGGACTTCAACCACGATAGCTCTTCCATAATAGTGCCCGCTTTTTTGTTCTTCAGCAGTATCTGGCGCACTTCTGGCGTAGTGGCATGCACCGACACATACAATGGGCCCGGACGGATGCGACTAATGCGCTCACGGTCGTGTGGGGTTAAATTCGTTAGGGTGATGTAGGTATTATTAAAATAAGACAGGCGATAATCATCGTCTTTTAGATATAGGCTACTGCGTAAGCCTTCGGGCTGTTGATCGATAAAACAGAAGGGGCATGCGTTATTACAGGTTTTTATGGGGGTAAACACGGGGCTTTGAAACACAATGCCAGGCTCTTCGTCTTCTTCTTTCTCGATCTCATAAATTTCCTCTGTTCCGTCGGTGCGAGCCACATGCAATTCAAGGTATGCTGAAGCCATCACCTCAAATTGATAATCAAAGAGATCTTCAAGCTTTGTGTTTCCGTTTACGGCCAGCACACGATCGCCAGCCTTGAGGCCAGCAGATTGGGCTATAGAACCCGGAGCAATATCGGCAATAACAGCGTCCATACCGCTATAAAACCACAAACAGTCGTTAAATTGATCTCTAATTTGACTTTAAATTTAAATTCAGCCTAAGCACACCCTCCATTGAAGCAGGACACCCCTTGTTATGACCTCGGAAAAACCACCTCATCACCTTCAACCTCAAGACCCTAGTAAACAACCCTCCAAGCTATTTATTCGTAGTGAGGTGATGGCTGTGATTAACTTCTTAACCACCGTGGATGAAGCCTCCAAGCAGGATAAAATGAAGCAGGTTAAACGGCTCAATACCATTCCTGATCCTGAAAACGTGCAGCTTATCATCCTCAAAGAGCTTCAGCGGGCCAGCCAACCCAGCAATATTCAAATCATCACCGAACTACTCATGGAGCTTGGCACACTTGATGTGCTTCATGAGCCGATGTGGCACATTATCGAAAATGATGCCACCAGTGACGAAATTAAGGATGCGTGTAATCTCATCTTGCGTTATTTAGGTGATGATACCGACCCGAACCTTTATCTCAACTATCTGGATGACCCTGAAGGGCTGATTAACCGAGAAACCGAGCGCATGCTTGAAGTATCGGCACGAAACCCTGAAGCGCTAATCGACTTTATCGATTTTATCTTCTCACTCCCTGTTGAGGAACAAGTTAATTTGGTTGAATCCTTGCGTGAGGACTACCCACCGCAATACCTAACCAATATTTACATCCCAGCCTTAAAAGCGCAGCCTCCCATTGAAATGGAGTACCTACTATTAAATTTATTAGGTAGCGTTAAATCAGCCAAAGCAGCCACGTATTTACAGGACCGTCTTGATTATTATCCTGAAGGAATGAATGCCTTAAGTGAATCTCAAGAAAAAGAAGTCCGCTTGATTAAAAAGTCACTCAGTGAGCTCAAGCTCAGCGGCCTAAAGCCTGAAGAAAAAAATGCACCTCAGCCTGCGCATGCCATCACTAAAGAAAGTAGCACGTTTGATTGTTTTGCTACTCTCCCTGACGGTATTGGGAACCAAGGTATTATCATTAGTCGCCAATGGGAAAATGGTGACGTGGCGATGATGTGTGTCGCACTCAATGATATGCACGGCATTATTGATTGCTTTGGCTTCTATCAGCTCACCCACCAAGATTTCAGTCGTATTTGTGACAAATTTCATGAAGAAGCCAGTAAGGTACGGGCCCCCATCGCTTATTGCCAAGAGAAGTTATTAAAAGCCGAAGCCATTAACCATAAAACACGTTTCCGTTTACCCTATGAATATAGTTGCTGGAAAGTATTGTTTAGTGATGAGCCCGCACTGACCCTTGATATTGTTGACTCTGCAACACAATGGGCCAACGATGAATGGGAGCATCAGAGCAGCCATTTATACAATCACCCTGACTTTAGCACATGGTTTTTAGAGGAAGGCGACCACCACGTGGTGACCGAGCTATTAAAACAAATGCTAGAAGACGTGGGCAATGATGCGAGTAATGCCGATTTGTCTGAAGATGCGTTTACCTTGCAGATGGATGCGATGGCCGAAGCGTTAGTGCAAGGGCTTCTAGCAACAGAATGGCGAGACCTATTAATTCAACGATTGGCTGAAAGTGCTTATCTGTTACACCATCAAAATGCCAACACGTTTGCTACTCTTGCGGGCACCGAGGTCAAAAAATTATTAAATCATGATCAATCATGCCCGATGCCCCTCACAGGTTTCTTAAAACAGTATGGACGTCGTTGTGTTGAAGAATATTTACTTCGCCTTCAATTAGACGGTAAGCTCCCTGATGCACTCAACCCAAACATCAAACACCTTGTGGGCGCGTGGGAAATCAAATAAGCAAATAAATTTATCTTGGTTTATTCTATGCAGGCTTCACGTATAATACATGAATGAACAGTTTTTCTCGTACATTAGGTATTGATCTAGGCACCAAGCGTATTGGCTTGGCTGTGAGCGACCCCTTTGGGGATTTTGCTATTGGCTTAGACACGCTCACGCATCGTGATGATGAAACAACGTTGGTTGCCTTACACACGCTATGCCAAGAAAAAAATGTGGCCCACATCGCGCTCGGACTCCCCAAACATATGAACGGGGATGAAGGCGAGATGGCCGAAAAAGTAAAAGCGTTTGGCACACTGCTTGCCGAAAAAACAGCACTACCCATTCATTATATTGATGAACGCCTTACTTCAAAGCTCGCTGAAAACTTAATGATCGAAGCCGGTATTTCCCCATCAAAAAACAAAGGGAAAATCGATCAAGGGGCGGCGATTCAAATTTTACAAACCTATTTGGATCAACAAAAATTTAAACCTTAAAAATAGAACCTAAAAAACGCAGAAAAAACTAGCGCTTTGAGGTCTGTGATTTTCTCAAGCGGTCTTCAAAGTATTCAATCGTCTTGGTTAAACCCACGTCTAACTCGACCGTTGGCTCCCAATCTAACATCTTTTTAGCAAGACTAATGTCAGGCTTTCGCTTAATCGGATCATCGGGAGGTAGAGGCATGTACTCTAACGTACTAGATGATCCTGTGAGTTGAATTATTTTTTCGGCTAATTCTAGAATGGTAAACTCGCCCGGATTCCCGACGTTTACTGGACCGGTAAAATCATCTTCGGTGCGATCCATCAGACGAATCATACCGTTGACCAAGTCATCAACATAACAGAATGAACGCGTTTGATCACCTTTACCATAAATAGTAATCGGTTCATTGCGCAACGCTTGTACAATAAAGTTACTCACCACACGCCCATCATTTTCAGCCATACGTGGGCCATAGGTATTAAAGATGCGAATTAGTTTTACCCGCACTCCGTTACTGCGATGGTAATCCATACACAAGGTTTCAGCGAGGCGCTTTCCTTCATCATAACAACTGCGTTCACCAATCGGGTTTACATTACCCCAGTAAGATTCAGTTTGAGGATGCTGTTGAGGATCACCGTAAACTTCAGACGTTGAAGCTTGAAGCATCTTGGCTTTAACTCGCTTACTGAGCCCCAACATATTAAGTGTGCCCATCACGTTGGTTTTAACCGTTTTAACGGGGTTGTATTGATAATGCACAGGGCTTGCTGGGCACGCCAAGTTATAGACTTCATCGACTTCAAGTAAAATGCTTTGGGTCACATCGTGACGAATGAGTTCAAAATATTTTTGTCCCATCAGATGCACAATGTTTTCTTTAGAGCCCGTAAAAAAGTTATCTAAACAAACAACTTCATTCCCTTGGTTTAACAGACGCTCGATTAAGTGAGAGCCAATAAAGCCCGCACCACCGGTAACTAAGATCCGCTTCATACGTTAGCAGGCTCCGTGGTTAAGTGTTGCTTTGCTTTTTTTGATTTTCTGGTTTGACCAAATGCACCGTACTCATCATCTAAAACAGAAGGACGGCCCACTGAGAAATAATCAAAGCCCCGACGTAACATCCGAGTCTTTTCATACTGATTTCGGCCATCAAAAATAGCCTTCCCACTCATGAGGTCTTTCATCTTTTCAAAATCAGGGCGACGGAACTCATTCCATTCGGTCACCAGCAATAATGCATCCGCACCCTTTAAAGCATCATAAGAAGCGTCACAGCAGATAATTTTATCGCCAAACAAACGCTTTGCCATAGGGATGGCTTTAGGATCGTAGACTTGTACCTTCGCACCATTTTTAAGCAATGTTTCAATAATGGTGATGGCTGGGGCTTCACGCATGTCATCGGTTCGAGGCTTAAACGCGAGTCCCCATAAGGCGAATGTTTTGCCCTTCACATCATTATCAAAATAGTTGAGTACTTTTTCAACAAAAATGTTTCGTTGGCGCTGGTTGCCTTCATCCACCGCTTTGAGGATTTCCATCGGATATTCTTGCTCGGCACCAATTTTAATCAATGCTTTAACATCTTTAGGAAAGCACGACCCCCCATAACCCAGTCCTGGGAAAAGGAACTGGCTTCCGATACGGCGATCGGTTGAAATGCCAATCCGCACATTATCCACATCCGCACCAACCCGTTCGCACAGGTTGCTTACTTCATTAATAAATGAAATTTTAGTGGCCAAAAAGGCATTGGCTGCATATTTGGTCATCTCTGCTGAAGGGATATCCATATCAATAACAGGGTTGCCTGTACGCAGGAAGGGAGAATACAATTCACGCATAATATCAAAGGCGCGTTGGTTATCCGCACCAATCACAACGCGATCCGGCTTTAAGAAATCATCAACCGCCGCACCTTGCTTTAAAAACTCGGGGTTCGACACAATCGAAAACTCATGCGTCGTGTTGGCTGCAACCATCTCGCGTACCTTTTCGGCCGTACCCACAGGTACCGTGCTCTTGGTTACGATCACCTTGTAATCATTCATTGATTCGGCGATATTTTTAGCCACTTCCAGCACGTATTTTAAATCAGCAGAGCCATCAGTGGATTGCGGTGTTCCAACAGCGATCATACAAATTAAAGATTTTTCAATCGCGCTTTTAATATCGGTCGTAAAGGTTAGGCGGCCTTCCACGGTGTTGGTTTTTACCAACTCGTCCAAGCCCGTTTCATAAATCGGGATTACGCCTTCACGTAGGGCCTGGATTTTTTTCTCGTCGATATCAACGCAAACAACGTCGTTACCCATTTCAGCCAGACATGTGCCTGTGACCAAACCAACGTAACCTGTTCCGACAACACAAACT
>CAYGPY010000076.1:0-10991 GCA_964351765.1 uncultured Vampirovibrionales bacterium | reverse complement strand
CCCTGGATGAGGTGAAAGTGATTTTTGTGTTTCACCTTATTGGCTTTGCCCTAGAAACATTTAAAACACACCCAGCCATTGGCTCGTGGAGCTATCCTGAATTTGCGTATACCAAGATTGGCACCGTACCCTTGTATTCGGGCTTTATGTATTCGGCCGTAGCGAGTTATGTCAATCAGGCGTGGCGATTGTTTGATTTAAAGTTTCGCCACCTACCCTCGTCGTGGTTGTTTTTAACACTCGGCATACTGGGGTATCTCAACTTTTTTACGCACCATTTTATTGGCGACTACCGCTGGTGGATCATTGGTTTCACGCTGGCCGCCTTCTGGAAGACCCGTGTCTACTTCACGCCAAAACAACATCAGCTAAACATGCCCCTAACGCTTGGCTTTCTGCTCATCGCTTTTTTCATCTGGGTTGCCGAAAACATCTCGACGCTCTTAGGCGCGTGGCAATATCCCGATCAATCTAATCAATGGCACTTAGTAGGTCTGGGTAAAATAAATTCGTGGTTTATGCTCATTATTATCAGCGTAAACCTAATTATATGGCTCAAAATGCTTAAGCAAAAACGAGACGACCAAGCACAAATTTAGTTAGGCAAGGGCCTCAAAACGAACATTCAGTTCGTTTATATCAAAGCGATGATTCGGTGTAATACGCTGGGCTTCTTCTTTCAGCGCATCGATATCAGAGGCATCCAACGTGTCGGATTGAATGACAAGAGGACGTTTGATACGTGAATCCAGTAAATAAGAGGCTTCGGTAAAAAACTCTTTAACAAGATACTGTTCTTTTTCCTTATCGTCATCCAGAGTTAGCACGCCGTCATAACGATTGAAAAACCGGTGGTTGTTACGCTCTTTGGAATACACGACAGGCATACCATGATACAGCAATGAATCTTCCACCCAAAGCATCGTCCCAGCATAGTCAAGCTTGTTTCCACGGATGGCTGTTTTACCGAAAGTGACGGGGGGTGTTAAAGACTTCATTGAACTAGAATCTCTCTCTCGTGCGCTAGGCTAGTGCTTCAAAGGTGTAATTCATTGCTTCTATGTTTAAGCTTGTTGTGGCTGAAACATCCTGTGCAACAGCATTGGTCGCCTCTCTATCAAGACTATCGGATTGAATCAATAATGGCGACACAGAGGCATCAAACATAAATTGATAAACCAGTGCACCATAAGTAAGAGCTCTTTCAGCATCGGCGTTATTATCAGCCGTAAAAACCAGATTACCGCCGTCTTCTTGCAAGCTGTAGTCAAAGGCAACAGCACGATCGTCGGCCGTATTCTTCATCGCATCAGCACTGGCCTTCAGCATGTCAAAAGCATTTGCATAAGCCATTTTATTACCTGTAAACACCGTCTTACCAAAAGCAACATTAGAGACCGATGAAATCATAGTGAACCCCTCTTATAAAACCTTAGAAATGGAGCGGGAGAAGAGATTCGAACTCTCGACATCTTCCTTGGCAAGGAAGCATTCTACCACTGAATTACTCCCGCATCCGTTTCTAATGTGTACACATCACTATAAAAGAAAAACCTAAAAAATCAAGAGCAAAACTCAAAGCCAATCAATTTTGACGCTCAAATACCATGAATTGCCCGTCTACCTTAATGGCCAAGGTGTAATGTGCTTCAACATAACCCATAATCTCGTGCAGTCTGTAGTCCACGTCTCGCAAGTTTTTTGCACGCAAATCATGGGTAAAAAAGTGTTTATCCCGATAGTCATAAATTACAAACTTCGGCTTCGCAACCAAAATATCCTGATAACTTTCTTTAAGCTGTCTTTCTGAATTTAGAAACTTAAGCGCCCACTGAAAACGGGTTGGGTTGGCTCTATCGGTCAGCATATAAAACACGGGTGAGTGCGCAAAGGCGTAAACGGTATCTACTTCGGTGCTGTTATCGTGGATATACGTTGCAATGGCATCCATCCCTTTCGCACTTAAAGGCAGATAGTTCAGCAAGAGGCCCTCTTCTCTCAGGCCATACGAAGCCACACGATCTTGCTTCATAAAGACTTGAGTATCTTGGATCAAGGGCCAAAAGCCACTATAGCTCATTGCGCCAATCCAAAAAGCCAACACCCCAAACGAAAGACGCCTTAAGCGTGGCTGATGTTGGGGCTGAGCAAACAGCGGCGCCCAGTGCGTCAACAACGAATGCATTGCAACAAATGCCAAACCAAGGGTGACCCACCAATGAAACGCAATTAAATGGGCGGTAATATTGCTAAGCGAGGCAATAAACAAGGCCGTTCCTGAGCAAAGTAGAAACAGTATCGGCCAATGACAACGTTGCAGTCGTTCTTGCACAGAACCGCTCTTAATAAACACATCACGATGCACGTGAAAACCCCACAAAATACCCAGTACTGGTGACCAAGCAATCAAAGGCATCCGAATTAAAACCGACACTAATTTGCCATCAATCAGCTTTAAATCCTGAGTTAGTCCCATCCAAAAGCGCGCGATAAAACTCACCATACGCACAAACACTTCTTCTAAATACCACTGCGTGGTGGTCTCTTGATACCCACCCGAAAACACCCACGTTATCGTGTCATAGATAAAATTGTCCCAAGCACCCAAGGTCATTAAAATCGAAAACGTAATCACCAAAGGCACAGCAAAACCAATCCAATATAATCCAACCGGTTTTAGCACCGCCAACCACCCTTGAGGCTTGAAGCAGGCATAAGCGTTCATCACTAAAAACGTGGCCAAGGCACAGCCTAAAATAAGACCCAGCGACTGCGTGCCGATCATCACAGTCCCTGCAAGCACGCCACCAATCAAAAGCTGTTTTGTGCTGTAAGCAAAGCCCGTTTGGTTTAACCGATGCGCATTAAGAAGAGGCCGATACAAATACAACAGTGTCACCATCGCCGTTGTCATACTGATCAAGTGATGATTCCACTGAAACAGCATATCGGGCAAAATAGGCATCCACAGCAATAACATCAACAAAGCCAACCAGCGCCATGGCAAAAACGGTTTAAACAATGCTACCGTACCGCCAATTAAAAACAAGAAGAATACGGTAATCACACTATGTAAAAACACCAAACTAAAACCACTGACTCTAAACAGAAAGCCACCCAGCCAAAACGTGAGCGGCCAAATAAAATCAAAAAAGTCGCGATAAGGTACCTTACCTTGACCAGCCATATAGGCATCATAGGTATGCGTACCGTCATCGCCATAGGGCAAGTTCCACAAAAATGGCCAGATACAGATAACAACCCCAACAACATAGAGCACCACAAAACCAGCAAACCAAACAGGCATGCCACCACGGATGTGGGAAGTTAAAATGCGTTGATTCAGCTTATCCATCGCCCACCCATTATAAGAGCAGATGAATAAAGCTGGAAGCAAAACACGATTTAAAACCAACGGTAATGCATCATCAATGAAGCTCTATTAAACGGTGATGAGCTCCATACGCTCTTCGGCTTCTTCAAGCACTTTAACAACCTTGTAGCCATTCATGCCATCGGTTTTAGGTTGCTTGTTATAGCGAATGCAGTTAATAAAGTGCTGGCACTCTAACTTTAACGGCTCAATAGAAAGGTATTCAGGAAACTCTTCTTCGGTTTCCAGCTCGTCGTTTTTAGTAAAAATCTGAAGCTTATCTTGGCCCACAGTGTCATCAATCATCGCCGTACCTTCGGTACCACGCACAACCAATTTAACCTGTTTAATCGGGTGCACCCAACTGATGTGAACATGGCCACCAATATCACCGGGATACGTTAAGTCTAAATGCGCGTCATCAACAAGGCCGTCGTCTTGGTTTTTATAACCCACAACTGAGACCAATTCTTCAGGTTCTTCTCCTAATACGTGGGAGATCATCGATAAATCATGCGGGGCTAAATCCCAAATCACACTTTTATCAGGACGCACCAAGTTCGTATTCAAGCGATCGCTTTGCACGTTTTTAATTTGCCCCAAGCGTCCTTCTTGAATGAGTTGCTTTAAGCGATTAACCGCCGGATGAAACAACAACAAGTGTCCTACCATCAAGATACGCTCAAGTTCTTGGGCAAGGGTAAAGAGTTCAAGGGTATCACTTGTGGAGGTTGCCACTGGTTTCTCAACATACACATGCTTACCGGCTTCCATAGCGGCTTTGGCCAACTTGTAGTGCGTTACACTCGGGGTGGCAATCACAAGGCCATGGATTTCAGGGTTGATCAGAATGCTATCAAAGTCATTGGTGCAATAAACATTGCGGTATTGGCTACGAATGGTTTTAAGAAGATCGGGGTTTAAGTCACACACCGTATGCAGGTGACCCAGATTATAAAAATTACGCACCAGATTTTTGCCCCAGTTGCCAGCGCCAACCACGGCTATTTTTTCTTTTTGCGATGGAGATTCCTGCTCAAACATATATTTAGAATACCTTTGATGTTGGTAAAAACGCCTATGCAGTGTACCATAAAGAAACAAGGCTTACCGTATAGTATAAAGCCCATTGAAAGAGTTCGACCGTGAAGCTAACCCGTGAAACCCCTACGCAAAGTCGCCGCGATACGTGGTTGGATATTGATATGGGTGCACTCGAACACAATGCGGCCGTGCTTCGCAAAGGGATTTCTGCTGGCAACGAAATCATGGCCATCCTTAAAGCCGATGCCTACGGCCATGGCGCTACAATGGTACTCCCCGCCTTGCAAGCCTATGGCGTGTCTCAAGTGGGGGTGGCTTCTATTGATGAGGCCCTTCAGATTCGTGAGGCTGGGTTTAAGCTCCCTATCTTGGTGATTGGCACCGTACCGGATTGGTCGATTGCCCAAGCCATTACGCAAAACATTCACCTTACCGTCTTTGATCCGCATCACCTTGAAAGTATCGAACGAGCGGCCAAACAACTGGGTAAGCCTGCCCCTGTCCATATTAAGGTAGACACCGGCATGCACCGGATTGGCATTCATTGGGAACACGCCAGTGATTTTATTACTCACTGTCAATCACAATCCTTCTTAAAGGTAGATGGTGTCTTCTCGCATTTGGCCTCGCCCGACAATGATGAAATCACCAAAACACAATCGATACGGTGGGATGCCGTACTCGACAAACTGGAAACAAAACCCACCTATATCCATATCAGCAATTCATTGGGTGCGTTTAAGCATCCTGAGCTTTATGGCAATCTGGTGCGCTTAGGCATTCACCTATACGGCTACAGCAAAGAAACCTCGATGGACTTAAAACCCGTGATGGGCGTCAAAGCCCGTATTGCCAAACTAGAAACCTTAGACCCTCAAGTGGGTGTCAGCTACGGCCACACGTACCATACGCCTAAAGACAAAACTTCTGTCATTGCCACGCTACCCATTGGGTATGCTGACGGTGTTCCCCGTACGCTTTCTAATAACATTAATGGCATTTGCCATGGCACCCGTGTACCGCAAGTCGGTACCATCACAATGGATCAATTAATGATGGACGTGACCGACGTGGATGATGTCAAAATTGGCGATGTCGTGACATTGATCGGTAATGAAGGCGATGAACACATAAGCCTATCTGACTGGGCTCTGAAACTCGGCACCATCGAATACGAGTTAATGTGTGGCTTACGGGTTCGATTGCCCAAGACCTATACCCGCTAAAATGGGGCGGTGCCTCACCCTCTGCCCCTTCCTCGTCATTCCCGCGTAGGCGGGAATCCATTAAGCCAAGGGTCTGGAATATTGAAAGCCTTTTGCAACATAGCCTATGACATGCTTCTTATGAGCAATGGATTCCCGCCTACGCGGGAATGACGAAGAGGTTGTTAGCATCTTTTTCAAAATAATGATACTTAAATAGACTTTTCTTACATCTGTAACCAAGTATTGAATAAAACTTCCAGCCTTCGGGAAAAATCAGTATGATAGGGCTATGCTGAATTTGATTTTGAGTCGGGCTTTGAGTGGGATGGTGACCTTATTGGTCGTTATTACGCTGACCTTTACCTTGCTTCGCCTGATGCCCGGTGGGCCTTTTGATGAAGAGCGGGCATTGCCCCCACAAATCAAAGCCAACATCGAAGCCAAGTACCACTTGAACGAATCAATTATGACCCAGTACGGCTATTACCTTTTAGACATTGCCCGTGGTGATTTGGGCCCATCGTTTAAATATAAATCCCGAAGCGTCAATGACATTGTGGCTGAAGCCACTGCGATCTCGTTTAAAATTGGCTTAATTGCGCTTGCTGTAGGCACCGTGTTTGGTGTGGCCATTGGCACGATGGCGGGCGTCACCCACAGCCGATATATTGACGGAATATTATCACTCATTGGCGTGTCGAGTATCTCGATGCCTTCGTTTATCTTCGGTGGCATGTTGGTGATGGTGTTTGCACTCAAGCTAAATTGGTTGCCTTCAGCCACACTCGAAACCCCAGCCCATTATATTTTACCGGTGGCCACCTTAGCGCTCGTTCCGTTTGCGTACTCCTTTTTACTGATTCGCACCACCGTAAAAGAAATGCGATCATCGGGCTTTGTGCACATCAAACGCAGTTTTGGCCTTAAAGAAAGCGTGATTACCGTCAAACACATTTTAAGAAACTCCTTAGTGCCACTGGTTTCGATTTTAGGCCCGATTGCCGCGGCCATTATTACCGGTAGCTTTGCGGTGGAATTTATTTTTGCCGTGCCAGGATTGGGCAAACACTTTGTAACAGCCGTCACCAATCGCGATTACACGCTGGTGATGGGAATTACCATTGTCTACAGCGTGGCACTGATTGTGTTTAACACGCTCACGGATTTAGCTTACGGGTATCTCGACCCTCGTTTTAGAGAACAAGGACGAGGGGTTGAAAGCTAATGGCTGAGCTCTTAATGAAACAGCACCCGCTAAAAACGCCCAAGATGACGTACTCCACGGCTTTTCTTGGGTTCATCGCGCTGCTTGCTTTAGTCGGTCCTATTATCGGGCCCGATCCCAATGCCATCAACCCAAACATTCCCACCACGGATCCGTTTTCCGCACTGCCCTTAGGACACTGGTTTGGCACCGATGACTTGGGGCGTGATTTATTTAGTCGTGTGGCTGTGGGGGCAAGAATTTCTTTGCTGATTGGCTTAGCCACGGCGTTAGTATCCGTGGTGATTGGCACACTGTATGGTACGGTTGCCGCTTACTTTGAAGGCAAGACCGATATGGTGATGATGAACATCATCGATATCATTTACAGCCTGCCGGGCTTGATGATCGTGATTTTGTTTAGCGTGTTTATGGGGCGCAGTGTACTGAGCTTAGTACTCGCACTTAGCTTGTTTAGCTGGCCTGATACCGCACGCATTATTCGAGGCCAAATTCTGCAACTTAAGCGCGAAGAATTTATCGAGGCGTATCACAGTATTGGCGGAGGCGCGGTGCGTCTGATTCAAAAACATTTTCTACCCAACCTAATGGGACTCATTATTCTGACGGCGACCATCACCGTCCCAAGAGCCATCCTCACCGAAAGCACGCTCAGCTTTATCGGCTTAGGCGTAGAGCCCCCACTAAGCAGTTGGGGCACCCTAGCGAGTGAAGGCTGGCAACTCATCCGAGTCGCCCCACATATGATCGTCTTCCCAGCCCTAATGATCTTCACCACCATGATCGCCCTAAACCTAGTAGGCGACGCCCTAAGAGAACACTTCGATCCAAAGAGCGGTTAGTTTTTAAACAACGCTTAATTTATAACGTGGCGTTTTTAGCTATATACTTTGCTTGCATTATTTCTTCAAGCGTCTTTTCCAAAGGGGGTTTCCTTAAGATTTTTCTAACCACTGTGATCGATTTATCAAATTTCTCTAAACAACTGCTCGATAGCTTATAAAATTTCAGCATTTGCCCCGTCTTAGTTTTTTTAAACTGTTTATTTTTAAGAGCCGACAAAATCTCCTGTTCAAGATTATTAATTTCATCGGCTGTTCCACCTGATTTGATTAGTAATTTCAAGTCTCTAATTTGCCTATTCACTTTAAGTTCGGAAAGTACGGCTTTTAATTGCAAGACGTCATCTCTTCCAACGGGCCCATTAGAAAGCGCCTCTAAAAGATGGCGCGACTCAAAAACGACACCTTGTCGTCGAGCCAAGATTTCATCACCAGTCATAAGATACTCTTTAGAACCCGCGGGTGTTCGCAAACCTCCTGCAACAAACCTTCGAATATTGCCTTCAGCAATACTTCTATAAGCTTCTTCAGCTATCTTGTCTTTAGGATCTTTAGGAGTTATAGAACTATTGACAAACCTTTTTTCAATACTCTCAGGAATAGGTTTATTTAATTTGGAAATAATATCGGAATTAATACTAGTAACCTCAGCATTACTAAGCTTATGACGAAAAAGTAAGCCAGTTCTAGAATGACTAATTTCGTGAGCAACAGTATTTTCTAATCGTTTGGGAAGGCTATTGTTTAAGAAGTTTTTAATAGGTTTTGGAAGTACTTTTATAATAACTCCAAAGCGCATTTGCTCTAAAACTTCTGTTCTCGTTAAGTTACGGACATTAAACGAATGATTAGCATTAGAATACATCCCTCTATATGTTTTTATATTCAATTGAGGATCAAAAGAAGGCATCTCAGCATCAGTTAAACCATAATGCTCTTGTGCCTGCTTAACAATATCATCCATATCAATGCGTGTATCATGCTCTTTAAATTGTTTCAAAAAACCTTTTAAACGATGGCGCAACTTTAGCTTGGTACCCAAGTCAGTTTGATCGCTTATCAAATGGCTCAGTGTGTCCTCAAGCTCTATCCACGATGCTTCTGAACTGGTCATCACAGCATCATGAACCGTGTCTTTTAATGAGGCACGATGTTCAGCGATTTCGGTCGCCACCTTTTTACCTGTATCCGTCACAGCCTTTTCTACTGAAGGCGTAAAGCGTCTAAAAATATTAATCATAACTATTTGTCTCGTTTATTGCGTTCAACCCCCCCCCTATACAAGCATAAAAACAATAAACCTCTCTTTTGTGCGGTTTTTATATACCTTAGATACTGATTTCGTAACTGAGGTTGGCATGACTACCGTCTATATTAATAACTCTGGGTGTCCCGTGATTCTGGATGGCTTTAGTGAGAAAACGTTTTGCTGCTTTATGGTCACGGCAAGCAGTGAGAAGAAAGTCGATTGTTAGCCCCGTTTTATCTACAGCTCTGTATAGGTATTTCCATTGTCCTTTCACCTTGATATAGGTTTCATCCATCCGCCAGCTTTTAACATGATGCCGTTTCTTCTGCTTTCTGAAGGTTTCTTCAAGAGTGGGGGTGAATTTAATCACCCAGCGATAAATCGTCACATGATCGACTTCAATACCTCGTTCACGCATCATTTCTTCGATATCGCGATAGCTTAAAGAATATCTGAGATACCAATAGACACATTGTAAGATGACCTCTTTACTATAGCGGTGTCGCTTAAAGTCCAGCATCATAATTCCCCTATCCCTAAATGATTAATAAATATGATAACTGAAATGAGTTAATGCAACAGAACCCCCCAGGCCCACCATTTTGTTTCGAAGAGGGATTAGAAATCAGTTACTTTTGAATTGAAAACTCTTCTTAGAGGTTTAACTGTAAAAGGCTTTTATCATAAATGGCAGTTTTATTTAATAAACGAGACATTGGATATACTATTATTTCACGGTTTGAATCTACTTTGAGAAACCATATTTGTAGCATTCTTGATAATAAATATAACTCTTTTTTGGGGGGGGGATTCCAAAAGGCGTGATTGATAAAATAGAATCTTCAGAGGAGTTCGTATCTCAGGATTCATGTTGTTGTCATGTGTTCTCACTCCAAGTTCAGTACTATTAAAAATTCTTTTCAGGGTAGGTAAATTCTTCTACCAACGAACACCCACCCGCTCTTTTTACGGTCGTTCCATCAATATACTCATAACAGCGTCCGCCCATAATCAGTATGCGCCCATCCGCAGTTTTAATAATATAATGTCGTTCACGCGGCTTAATTAACCGATCGCTCGTATAATACTTTTCTAGGTTGTTTCCCTCTGAATTTTTCAACCAACCTTGCCAAGGGTATAAAACGGTTCTATTACTACCAGCAATTAAAACCATATCATCTTCTAATATAGCGCGTGCATACAAGGTCTCTCCATAATTACGCGGAGGACCTTGTTTCATATTCTTTATTTTAGGGTGTGGAGGATATGAAATACCTAAAGGATGGGTTTGATTTGTTGCCACGTCGTAAATCTCTGATTCGTTGTGACCATGTAAACCACCGCTCCAATGAAAAGTCGTACCGCGGCCATTTTGTATGCCCCACTACTTTAGATTGCCCCGTTTCTAAATCGAAAAGCTCTACCTCCAGAGTATCCCAGGCTTTTCGCATAACACAAACATTATCATGACTCATTCGAGTACACATTTTACTTTGTCGTTCTTCAATTGAAGTACCTAATCCGCCAAATAGCATAAATTGTGTGTCACTTAGAGGCAACACTTCATGCCCATATCGGGTATGATTGATCTCCCCAACCTTTTCAATTTTTCCTGTTTTTGGGTCATACGTTAAAACGGCTTTATTTAATGCTTCTATAGGTTCATAGCTATCAAAGTTCTGTGAAACATTCACCGCACCACCAGTAACTAATACTTTTCCATCTGGCAATAAGTTTAAAGCCGCCATTTTGCGCAAAGGATAGTCACCATTTGAACGAATAAATTCGGTCTTATAGGTCTTTAAGTCTAAAATAACTGCAAATATATCTGGATACCGTTTAGGCGCTACACCAAGAATATTCATATCTGGTGCTTTTGGTGCTTTTACATTTAAGTCTGCATTATTAAATCCTTTTTCCGCCACTCTTGGCGCCTCAAAATCACCCAAAATAAAGATTCTACCATCATTTAACTCAATAGCTTTCGTATTTCTTCGTTTTTTATTATCTTTTTTAAACCAAACAGGCAGACTTGTCAGCAGTTTAGATT
>CAYGPY010000075.1:2905-11039 GCA_964351765.1 uncultured Vampirovibrionales bacterium | reverse complement strand
CGATCTGCAGCCTGCTCTACACTTAAACCAGCGGTTTCTTCGCCATCAATATGGGTAATGATGTCGCCCGTCATCAGCCCCGCATTTTCAGCTGGGGTTTCCTCGAAAGTCGTCATCACCATCAATTTACCATCTTTCATGGCAATCTGAACCCCTATACCATAGAGCTTTGAATCAATACTGATCGTTTGCTCGTTCATATCACGCGGATTTAAGAAACGCGTAAACTGATCGTTTAAGCTCGCCAACATCGTTTGCACAGCCACATAAGCATCATCCGCATCGGTAATTTGATTCTTATAACGATCTTTCCAACGGTACCAATCTTGGTGGTTAAACGTCGGATCAACATAATCCTCAAGTACGACGTGCCACGCTTCTTGATACACGCGAATCGCCTCTTGGACTTCTTCACTAATGTTTGCTGCAATCGGCGTCGGGTCCGACGCTTGGCGCACCGTGATCCAGCCACATCCAGCAAAAGTGGTTACCAAGCCAGCCGAAAGCACCATAGTAAAAAGCATGACAAAACCCAGCAGACGTTTTTGCAATAAGGGCGCCTGCTGGGTTTTTTGTGTCTTTAAGGAATTAAATAAATACATTCAAACCGATCATTTCAAATAGACTATTTAGTCATCCAGGTCTTCTAACTCAGGAGAGTTGGATGACGATGTGTTTGACAAGATGAAGAGATCAATAATCTCAGACAATTCATTCGCCTTGCCCTGATAGTACTTGATATCAGTTTCAAGCTTACGAATAACTGTTTTGTATTCTTCAATTTTTTTGATGTTTGCGCGAACCGCATCCAACATTTCAGACTGAGCGGATTGCGCTTCAGTTAAAACGTCTTCCATCGAGATGCCCATCGCTTCCATTGTTAAACGGATGATTTGAGCACCGGTTTGCTTGGTCACGCCTTCAGGAAGGTCGTTTACCAAACGAATCAACGTTTTAACATTGCCACTGAATTCAGTGTCCACGTCTAAATCAAGGGTTGTGATTTGCTCTGAAATATTACCAGCACGGCTGAAGTCGCTATCTGGACGTGTGAAAGCGGTGCTTTCATTGTCCAAATCATCTCCGTAGCTCACTGGTGATTTTGATAAGTCTTTGTATCCTGTTAAGTCTGACATAATTCCTCCCGACACGGCTGTTTCATTACTAATGACGTTTGTTTGTATTTCTGTTTGAGCATTGGTTTCCATTGTCTCAATGGATTGATCAAATGTACCACTTAGTTTACCACTAACATGCGGTTTTGCATGGCCTTGAGCACTATCAACTTCAGGAACTGTTACACTTGTCTTTGTTGTTACAGTAGACGGTGGTGTAAAACCCAAGGCGGTTGTATCTGATGAGGAATGGCGTAAGGCTGCAAGTAATTTATCTTTAAGCGTAATTGATGTGCCCGAAGGCGCAGCCAAATGACCGTCTGAATCGGATGAGGTGGGTTGTGAACAAGGCCATTGCATAAAGAACATTCATCTCCTGATGACAAAACGGTACGGTATCACTCTTCTCTATTGTACCATTGCTTCTCAAAAAACCGAATAAAACAGCGTCGCTCTCATGTTCTTTAAAGCGTTTTTCGATTTTTGTTGAAGAATTTTTATTCCTTTTGCAGGGCTTTCTACGTGGTCATGCTCTAAAAAAGCTGATACAATGGGGGCTGTTGCAACCGCTTGTAGGCCGTTGTGTTCGTCATTGTTTTATACCCCATCTTTTAGTAGATGAATAGGATACCCACCGTCGTTGACCACACCTTCTGACAACTCTGCTTCTGGCAATGATGCCAACCAAGGCTTGAACACGCCACGGGTTAAAGTAATTCAAGACGCAAAAATCATCCTGCCTGATGAAAGTATTTTTGAAGGCACGCTCGTCATTGAAGGACAAACCATTCGAGATATTCTCGATCACACACCCGGCAGTTTATTGCTCAACGAACAAAACGTGGAGCTTTTCTCAGCCGAAGGGAACTTCATTACCCCTGGGTTGATGGACCTTCATTTTAACGGCGCCTTAGGGTGTAACTTTAATGACTGCACTATTCAAGATATCCAGCAATTACTTCAAACACTCCCCTTGTATGGCGTTACCAGTATTGTCTCTTCTACCATCACAAACGATTTAGAGGATATGATTCGAGCCATCCACGTACAAGAAGAAGCCATCCATCACAAACATCCCTTTAGCACGCGTTTGCTCGGCCTTCATCTAGAGGGGCCGTTTATTAACGCTGAAAAACGTGGGTCTCACCCTGAAGCAAGTGTCCGACAAGCATCCCTTGATGAACTCAAGCTGTTGCTCTCACCCAACATAAAGTGGGTCACACTCGCCCCCGAAATGGATCCCGAAGGCATCTTAATTTCACATTTAGTGGAGCAAGGTATTCGGGTTTCAGCAGGGCATAGTAACGCCACTTACGCCGAAATGACACAAGGCATCGACCGTGGTATCAGTTCAATCACCCACGTGTTTAACGCTATGCGATCTTTCCATCACCGCGATCCAGGTATTGCCGGTGCTGCCTTTACGCACAACGATCTTTTTGTACAAATCATTGGTGATGGCGATCATGTTCACCCCCCTGGTGTGCATATGGTCTCGCGTGGGGTACGCCCCGAATCGGTTATTCTCGTAAGCGATGCGTATCCAATGGCAGGCTTAGACGAAGGTGCCGAAAGTGAATTTGGTCATCAAAAAGTAACCCTGACTAATGGCCGAGCTCAAAACGAAGAAGGCCGATTGGTTGGTGGACACGAACTTCTTGATAATTGCGTTCGCAATTTACTCTCATGGAATGTTTGTTCCTTTGAGCGCGCGATTCGCTATGCCAGTGCAAACGTATCTCACTTCTTAGGCGAAGAAGATCGTCTTGGACATATCAGACAAGGCTACACCGCTGATCTGGTTATGTGGAATAAAGACACTTATGCCGTTGAAGCCACTTGGATCAACGGCGAGCAGATTTATAACAAAGCCAATTACATGAACCCATCAATGGCCTAACATCAAACTAGTGTCTAAAGGCAATTAGCTCTGTTTGGTTCGATTTTTTTAAGGCTTGTTTCAGACGTTGGCAAGACGAACAAACACCGCAATGTGTTGCAACATCGGTTGTTTTGGGTTGCTTACCTTGCTCATAACAACTCCATATAACATGCAATGGTACCTGCAAACGCTGGCCTTCGGCAATAATTTTTGCTTTGGATAATGTTGCAACAGGGGCAATTACTTCAACATGATTGCGTGTTGAAAAATAAAGGCTGCGGTTCATCGCTGTGACAAAATCCATTGTGTTGTCAGGGAAATCTTCAGCCTCATCAGCATTTGCACCGAACACAACATGGTTTGCCGACATCTTTTCAGCAAACGCTGCTGCTGTGTTTAACAAAATACCATTTCGATTAGGTACCCAAATCGGAGTTAACACGTCCGAGTTAACCTCGTTCAGCGTACCAAAATCTGAAGACACTCCTAGCTCTGGTAATGACGTCGTCGGTACGTCTATCATCGGCACCGGTTGTAAACGAGGTGATAAATCTTCAGGCAATAATGCTGCCATCCAAGGCAAATCAACCACCTTAAACGGGATATCAAAATAGCGTGCCATCCGTTCAGCGGCAATCACTTCTTGCTCAAAGGCACGCTGGCCATAGTTAAACGTAATACCCAACACAACATCTGAGGTCTCTCGGGCTAGGGCCGTAGCCACCGAGGAATCCAGCCCACCAGACAAAAGGGCTACTGTTCTAGGCATCGTATTAGCGAGGCTCGTCATCTACTCATCCAAATACGACATCACCTCAGCACGCAAGAATTGAGGCAGATTATCTTGAGCCAACAACTGATGCAATACCGACTCGCCCCCAAGGTAATACGCAGCTGAAATAGCGGCCATCGCCACATCATCATTGCGATCACTAATCAAGGGCATAATACTCGGTAAACACGTCTGATCACCAAGCTCCTCAAGCGCTTCAAGAGCAGCAATACGAATCGATGGCGCCGGATCAGACAGGGCTGAAAGTAGGGTATCAGTCGCTTTATTATCGGGCTTACCAATGCGAGCAATGGCTTCAATGATTTGCTCTTTAAAGAAATCAAATTTTTCACGGATGCCTCGCTTGGCTTCAAGCGCATCAATCAAAGGCTCAATCGCCCTAATATCACCCAGCATCCCCAAGGCTTTGGCTGCTGATTCGCGCAGGTAAACCGACTTCTCTCGCTCGTCTGTTAGAATTTCAATGAGTGGTGTCACAGCTTGCTCATGACCGAGTTTACCCAAGGTTTCGGCACAGGCCAGACGCAATCTGTAGTTTTCCTCGCGATTATTTAAGATGCTCATCAAAGGGATAATCGCGCGATCATCGCCCAATCGCCCTAGGGATTGAGCCGCTGAAGTACGTATTCTCAAGGCTTCAGCGCCCTCAGCGAAATCAGGTTCCACAGGCGAATCAAACACGGCCACGCCACTGGCCAACAACAGATCCACCAACACGGTCACCGCGCTATAGGCTTTGATACGGCTCAATACAGATACGCAATGAGCGATGAGGCGGGGGTCCTGGTCTACTTTAACGCGATCCAGCAAGGTTAAAATACCGCGTACATCGGGCACGCGGGAGGCTAAATCGCCCACCATCGAAACAGCTCTAATCCGGTTCTCTTGCGGGTTAGAGGGGTCTTCAATAATGACGATCAATTCGTCCAAACTCTCTGGTAATCCAGCCATATGTTGGCTTGCGTACTCCTGTCGGGTCGGTGCGGATGCTTGATTTGATTTCGATGAAACCACTTAAATTGTACCCCTATCAAGCGCTTTTGATTAGCCCTTAATTTGTGCCTCACTCGTGATATTTGTTGCCCAATTTTAACAAAAACAAGCAAAAAACGCCAAAAAACAAGCAAAAAATGGTTCAAAACAGGCCAAAAAGTGCTCAAAAACAGTCGAAAAACGATGTTTTTTAACGCAATTCTAACGACGACGGTGCCATTTATTGTAGCAATTCGAACGTGATTTATTCAGATGTATGTTCATATTTTATAATTGTTTTAATAATGTGTAAATAATTGTTACAAACCGGCGGTTAATCCCCTTGCCTTATTTTACGCCATGGTGTTTGTGTGTTATTAATTTTTGTAACAGACGGCTTGAACCAAGCTCTGTATAATTTGTTCCTACAGGTGGAATTCGTTAAGCCCTTCACCGGCAAGCATTTCATTTGTGAGTGAGGACAAATTAATCGATAACCATTAGAGAGTAAACCTAATAATTTTTTTCTGACGTATTTGTGGATAGAGACAGCAGAATCACACTATTAACAATCACTGAAAAATCACTAGAGTATATAGAGAAATAGAGAATAAATTAAAGCGTGTTGATTTCAACAGCAGTGCGGTATAGCCACCGCAAAGTTTGATCTACAACACCGCCAACCATTGTGGCTGTGGAAAACACCGCGCCGTGATTGTGGCTGATTAAGGATAGAGAAGTCAATTCATAGAGAGGTTACATACGAGTGAGTATTGAAGATCAATTTGATTCAGATAACTTAGTACTAGGCACATTCAAACGCTGGAGTTCTTCAGCCGTAGAATGCTACCTACGTGAAGCCAAGTGCGATGGGTGTTATTACCAAAAGTTTTTTAACGACCGCCCCTACGAGTGCAAAATGAACTTGGCCGTTGAACAACTGCGTGAAACCATCGGTGAGCCTAGCCCTAACATGCTAGCCAAGCACTCCTAAGCTACCATCTGAATAAAAAAAACTAAACCACAATCAAAGCCATAACACCGCAACAAGCATTCGTCTTGTAAACAACCGCTGTGTTATGGCTTTGTTTTGAGTATAGTAGACGTATTCCGTTTCCCCTCTATTCCCCAATTCAGGAGCACCCTCCATGCCAACCACTATTCCGATTATGCCGATTGTCTTTATCGTGCTACTTATTCTTCCGATTAAACTTGCCCCTCAACGCCTTAAACTCCTTGCTTTTGCCATCTGGATGATTGGTGGATTAATGCTCGGTGGTATTGGCTACCAACGCCTTATGGATCCCGCCAACACGCTTACCAATGGTGTGTACATCACCTTGGCCTTGGCCGCTGTGATTGGCATTATCAAAGGGAAATTCGTCTTAGGCAAGACCGTTAAAAAGAACATTGTTCGTATTGACGCGATGACCGAGCCTCATAAACCCATTCATGTTTACAGCAAAGCCAGTTGGATCATCATTAGTGTGATGGTATTAATCGCCGTATCACTAAACTCCGGTTGGATCCCAGTGAACCTAGCTATTCGTGGTGCCATCAACATCGGTATCGGCTTAGCACTCATCGTAAGTAGCTTCTCTTACCTCAGCTCATTACAGTGCTGTGGTCAAAATTCAAGCGCCGCTTAAGTTTTTAAAACTCTAAACCTATTTCAAAAACGCCTTCAGCTCGTCTTCATTGAAGCCTTGCAAGGCGTTTTTGCCTTTTACGATGACGGGGCGCTTTATTAGGTTTGCATCTTCTTGCATCAAGGCAATCGCTGTCTTCTTGTCTGGCAGGATGTCGGCTAAGCCTTTTTGTTTGTAGATGGCACTGCGGGTGTTTAAGCTGGCTTTTACATTGCTGGGATCGATTAAGCTCTCCAACACGGATTTAGGGGGTGGTGAGGTTTCAATGGGGTGTTTGTCATAATCGACTTTATTTTTATCTAAGTAAGCGAGTGCTTTTTTACACGTAACGCATGTTTTCTTTTCATAGACAGTTAGTTTTGACATAATTTTTTATGCTCCTAAATTCACATCTTAAAACAACAGCTCTTCGAGCTGTTTGCAGGGCCTGTTCCTGCCCTGCACCGGCCCTTTAAAACTTGGCGTGAACCAAGAGTGATCCGACATTTTCGCGGAAGTCTTTGAGCTCGTCTATTGTGTCGGTACCCCAGCCGGGTGGGAAGTTGGGGTTGTCTTCTTGGGTAATGGCGCGCGGGTCCAAACAACGCGAGGTTCTTACTGATTTGGCCCCTGCGTTAGTGAACAAAGTTTTATAATCTGATTCGCTCAAGTAGTGCACATCCACAGGTAACAACTCACCCCAACAGGTGGAGTAGTTATTTTCTTGATAGTAGTCGACCATCACAAAAATTTCGCCGCCCGTTTTTAAAACACGTGCCCATTCATCCACAACCGTTTGAGGTTGATGCGCGTAGTACAGCATTTCAATCGAGACAATACGATCAAAGGTGTTCTCATCAAAAGATAATGTTTCGGCTTCAGCCACTGAAAAGTTATTTGAAGGAACGGTGTCCTTGTATCGGGCTTGAGCCCGCTCAATCATCGTTGGGGCAATGTCCACACCATAAGCATTTTCACCACCTACTTTTTCAGCCATGTGCGACACCAAGTACCCTGAACCGCAACCCGCATCCAGCGCGGTCATGCCCTTGGTTAGAGCCATGGTGTCAAAAAATTGCGATACCCGCGGCCAATGACCACCGGCCATCCGTTCGTCGCGACCGGATTCGGCCCAGTCGTTAAACAAGCTGGATACATCGGTTTGGTGTGCTGTTGTCATCGTTATATTCTCCTAAAGGGGTATTCCCTAAATATGATTTCTAAAATGAATTACTGGTAACGGCTCGCCCAACCACGCCAGCCTTCTTGCATGCTTAGCACATTGGGATAACCCATTTCTTGCAATGCTTTTGCGGCCAATGCTGAACGGCTCCCGCCCCCACATTGCAACACCACGGTGACATCTTGATCGGGTGCTAGCTCGTCAATTTCAAGCTCTAAAATACCACGTGGGCATAACACAGCACCTTCAATGTGGCCTTTTTCATAATCAACAGGCTCACGCACATCAATTAATACAAAGTCTTTTTTCTCGTCCAGCCACTGTTTTACGTCTTCTGGGGTCACTTCATTAATCTCGGTTTTAGCAGCCACCACAAGATCCTTAAACGTTTTGCCTCGCCATGTTTTTTGTTCTGTTGTCATTGTGCTCGTCTCCATATTGACTTGAATACTTTTGATAGAGCCATTTTAACGCAAGCAAAAAGACGATACGAGTCATCACTCAATATCGTCTTTTTAAAATTTTTTATTAAGTTAATTAGTTTTTTTTTGCATGTTCTTT
>CAYGPY010000075.1:0-2895 GCA_964351765.1 uncultured Vampirovibrionales bacterium | reverse complement strand
TCTAAAAGGTAAACTCAAACTTTTCTAGCGTACAAACAACTCAAGGTTGAAGTAACCTAGGTGCGTATCACCGCTCCACAATTCGTAGAGCACTTCGATAATGCCGCCTTCGGTGGTCAGGGCATAATCCAATTTTTTGGTGAAGTTACGACAGACCAATGACGTGCCGCCGTAAAAATACTGACTGGCATACCACTCACCCACACTAAAGGTTTGGCGAGAGTGCACATCCCCGATTTTTACAATCGACAGGGTGTTGTTGGCAATCTTAACCGTGGTGGTGACTTTCTTGTCACTCAACAACGTATCAAACGCTAAAATGTAAGTATCTTGATCAACCTGATAAAGCGACCCGAGGGCTTCCTCTTCCACTTCAACAGGGTCGTAACCGTTTAAAGATTGGGTTTGGCAGATATCTACCATCACCGTCTTCTTAATCTTTTTTAAATCACTCACCTTGGGTCGAGCTCCATTCTTACGTTGTTGTCTAACTCTCTAATCATGTGTACCTAGAGTATGCGCTTTTATCGAGACATCACCTTTATCGGTTAAACCGCCATAAACTTTAGGGTTTGTATCAAAGTTTATCCTCAGCGGTTGTTCCAATACGCGTGTCTTAACCACTCGCGTTTTATATTTTGTTGTTCGTCCGAGTACCCATCCGTCCTGTTGTTATCAGACAGTCGGGATGTGACTCTTACTTGTGGTACGGTTCGTTTCGTTGAATTCGAACCGCTCGGTATAGTTGCTCCAGCAAGACCAATCTCACCATTGGATGGGGGAAGGTCAAGGGTGATAAGGAACACGTCCAGTCACTTGCTTGAATGACCTCCTCTGCAATCCCCAGCGGGCCACCAACCATCACTATCATAGGCGTTTGATGCATGTTTGTAGTACCCCTAAATGGTTGATTTTGACTACTCTCCCCTCGTGCAGGCCCAAACAACACGTGGCTAAAGGAATAGGAGTCCGTCGGCTTACCATGCTCAGACATCGCCACCTTAAAGACCTCCTCCGTTAAGGGGATTGCCTTGAGCAAACGTGCGCCTTCGGCTTGCAAAATTTGATCACGGGTGGTAGTGGCACTGATGGTTTCTTCAGGCACTTCAATGAGTTTAATGTTGGTATACGCACTCAAGCGTTTTGTGTATTCATCGATCCCTTTTTGCAGGTACGTGTTGACGCCTTTAAGCTTACCAACAGCCACAATGGTAATGGGGGGAATTGCCACAGGTACGATCTCCACGTTTTAATTACCGCGTTTCATGTTGTTCAATCGCATTGAACCAACGCGCAAAGCCACTATAATAAAGGCATCTTAATCGAAACATTGACAAAAGTAAGTTCAAACAACCCAATCAATAAAAAGGATTTTTTCTTATGGTTCACGTTCTGCCTTTCCGCGCCTTGCGCCACGATCCTGACAATGTGACGTCTCTGACTGATGTAACGGCGCCCCCTTATGACGTGATTGATAAAACAATGCAGAAAAAACTGTACGATCAAAGTCCTTACAATATTGCTCGCCTTGATTTTGCAATGATCGAGGATGGCGATAACGACGAAAACAATATCTACAGTCGTGCTCGTGATCAGTTTAAACAGTGGCAAATCGATCGGGTGCTCATCGCCGAAAAAGAACCCGCTTTTTATGCCTACGGCCAAGTATGGACTGATCCCAATGGCAACCAATATCTGCGTAAAGGCTTCCTCGGTCTTTTAAAAATCGAAGATTTTGAAAGTGGCCAAGTGCTGCCTCATGAGTTCACATTACGTGGGCCAAAACGCGATCGTATGAATTTAATGCAATCGACCATGGCTAACTTCAGCCCCATCTTTATGATCTATGCCGATGACGAGCAAAGTGTTGAAAAAGAGCTCTATGAAGGCATCACCAAAGACAACATCGCAAACCAATCGGGTTGGTTAAACGTAAAAGGCCACGATGGCGTTGGGCATTATATGAAACCCATCTTGGACGTGGCAAAGCAAACTCGTATTCAACATCTGTTTGAAGATCAAAAACTATTGATCGCTGACGGGCATCACCGTTATGAAACCGCGCTCGCTTTTAAAGAAGAGGCGCGCAAAGTAATCAAAGAGAAATACGGCGAAGCCCCTCCTGACGGGCATTTACTCAGTGACTATCTGATGGTATTCTGTGCCAATATGCACGACCCCGGTGTCCAAGTTTTCCCAACCGACCGTGTTCTCTATAATTTGCCAGAAGGCTGGGATGCCAAAAAACTTGAAAATGCCCTGCTTGAGTATTTTAACGAAGACGCCACGTCGCCTGATTTTAAATACAAAACCAAAGAAAAAACACTGTCTTTAAAGCTTAAAAGCAAAAACTCGGTTTCAAGCCTACACAGTAACCTGCAAGATTTTGATTGCGCCATCTTAGAAGAAGTAGTATTTAAAACCATTCTGGGTCAAACCGGCGAAGCACTCAAAGCCAGCCATCACCTTGGCTTCTATCGTGATGCCGAGAAGGTGGAAAGTCTCATCACGTCCAGTGACGCTGTTGGTGCCTTTATTATGGAAGCACCCGATATTGAGCACGTTCGTGAGATTTGTGTGTCAGGTGAGCGGATGCCTCAGAAGTCAACCTATTTCTACCCTAAAATCATCACAGGCCTAACACTACTTTCCTTCCAGCATTTTGCTGTAGAGCCCGGACACACCCTTGATCACTTGGCCCCAGTTCAAGCCATTGACGACTCTCCCACCGATCCATTGTTCTCGAACATTGATGCCTCTTGTGCTCTGGTTCCTGATCATTAAAGGGCAAACTATCACAACGACTTGAAGCAGGGCTGTCTTCTCACTACAATAAAGCTATTGATTAGATTTAAACAAATCGGAGATGCACCGCCATGGGCTATACCAGTAAAT
>CAYGPY010000074.1:4363-11135 GCA_964351765.1 uncultured Vampirovibrionales bacterium | reverse complement strand
ATAAACAGCTTTATGGTGATGCCAGATCTGCATCTATTGAACCTAAATGCCCTCACGACATTTACATCCCACTATGTTGTCCCTCAAAATCGAATACGTGTTGCGAGCATTAATTCGATTGATTGTAGATTTGTCTACAAAATTAGTATAAAACCCTATTGGTTGTTTTTATTATATTGCAAGTTGTAGTGTTTTGACAAGGGTGGGGATTTTCAAAACTTTATACAAGTTGTGATTATGTGTGCTTTCTGGTTCACTAATAGAATGATGAGGGATTTAAGCTTCTCCAGAGGAATGGACAAGCTTATTAATAGGTTAATCAATAAATTTTAAAGAGTGAGGGAATCGATCTGATGAGTAATGCATCTGCAAGAACAACCGTGGTATCTCCAGCCGGACTGGCGGATTTACCGTTTTGGCGCTTGTTGTTTATTGGTGTTGGCTTCTTTGGTATTCAATATGCATGGGCCGTACAATACAGTCAGATGAGCACCTTCCTCGAAAAACTGGGTTCGGTTGCCTGGCTTACAGCTGTTATTTGGTGTGCTGGACCGATTACAGGGACCATTACGCAACCCATCATTGGCGCATTAAGTGATAAAACATGGACGTGGCTAGGGTCACGCCGTCCGTTTTTACTGGCCGGTGCTGTGGTCTGTTCACTGTGTATGGTGGCAATGCCCAATGCCGCGGTGATTATTCCGTCGAATCCGTTGCTAGCGGCGGCGATTATATTGTGGATTTGGGATACCAGTATTAATGTGTGCCAAGGCCCTATTCGCTGGTTGGCGTTTGATGTGGTAAACAAAAAACAACAACCTTTTACTTTTTCTTTGATGAGTTTTATCTTAGCTATTGGTGCAAGCGTCTGCTTTTTAATGGGTAGCTTTATTACTGATATTCATGTGCTGTTTTACTTTGGTGCAGCAGCAATGATGGTGACTATGACGTGGACTATTATTACAACGCCTGAAACGCAACTACCTCATATCAAGGCTTTGTACGATGGAAAAACGTCGGCTGCTGATCGCAAGAGCAGCATTAGTGTCGCGGCTATTTATAAAGACATTGTGGATGGCATGAAAAATATGCATCCTGAAGCTAAAAAACTATGTTGGGTAAATGGGCTTACGTGGTTTGGTGGACAGTGTATGTTTGTATTTTTGCCCTTGTTTATTGCCCACAACGTGTTTGGTAGTTTTGATCCGGAGTCGCCGGCTTATGTGGCGTCGCGTCAGTTAACCTCGGCATCGTGGTTATCCTATTATGTGGTGTGTTTCGTTGCGGCCTTGGTTGTAAGTCGTTTACTTAAAAACAATGGCATCTCGATGAAAGCGATTCATACGGTGGGCTTACTCTGTATGGCTGTTGCGTTGCTAGCTATGTTTTATGTTCAGACTCAGCTATTTGTCCTTGTTGCAATGGGTGTTGCTGGTGTTGGCTGGGCTACCACAATGGCTATTCCGTTTGCATGGGTGGCTCGCTTTAGTGAAGGCGGTAAGGGCGGTATTCACTTAAGTGTGTTTAATACTTATATTGCACTGGCTTCGTTTGTGGCTTCCTTAATGGTTGGCGCACTTGTGAGTTGGACAGGCAATGATGCCTCAGCGTTGTTGCTCGCTGGTGGTGTGGTTTTATTGTCTGCGATCTTGTTGCAAAACATTCAAGAGCATCCAGAAGAAACACCAAGTATGATCGATGCCGTGCCGGCATAATATCGATTTAATGATGTCTATGCGAGTGAGGGAATAACGCATTGAGTATCCATCTGCAATCCACGCCATTAATCAATACGGCGTCGGTTTTTAAACATAAAACAGCGAAACAATCGGTTCAGTTTTCAGGCCGCTTTCGTGATCTTTTTTCTCGCTCAAAAAAGAATGAGCCCACACCTGATGCGTCGATGGTTGATTCTGGAGTGGATACGTATGTCACACCGAATCGCCCAACGGTTGAAGGATTTCCTATTGAGGTGATTCGTAAGAATAATGTCTTGTTTACTCGACGTATTTCAGACTTTATTGAAAACGATTTAAACCAAATCGAAGGGTTAGACGCCTCAAGAAAAACCGACATTACCGTCGCTTTGCGCTCGTTGATGTGGGACGCTGAAAAGCTCATTCAGGTGAGTCATGAAGGTCAGGCTAACGATGTGTTGTTGGCCGCGGTAGGTAAAATTAGGCGTGTGATGGCTGAAATGGATCCAACGGCCCGATTAAAACGTGTTGATACCGAATCATTAAAAGCGCCCATTAACAATTACTTTTACCCCTTGCCGGGCGTGCTTTCTCGTGGTGGTCAACCCACACCAGAAGGCTTGAAATGGCTGAAGGAGCAAGGCTTTAAATCGGTTGTGAATTTACGTGGCGATGATGACGAGGTGGCCACGGGCTACCCTGGGTTCTCTCGTAAGAACGAAGAAGAAAAAGTAAATCGCTTGGGCATGAACTATCTGGACTTAGGCATGGCCGATAAAACCATCCCTACACCACAACAGATGATCGAATTTCTAAGCTACATTAACGATCCCGTGAATCAACCTGTGTTTGTTCACTGTGCTGCGGGCGTTGGTAGAACGGGCATTTTAACAGCATTGGCGATGAAGGATGCGGGTAAGCCTCTGGATGACGTGGTGGAGATGGGTGTGCGCGGTGGCTTACGCGCCAACGATAAAGCCGATCATCGGATGCAGCTGTCGTTTTTAAAACAATACCCTTTGTCATCATTAACCAACACGCCTTATGAAAACTTAAAGCCTCTGGATACGTCGGCACGTAAAGAAGCTATTCAATCGCATCCGTTGATGCGGACACTCACTTCAGGCAAACCTGTTGTATTGCTTCATGGTAAGCATGATACTTCCTATAGTTTTGGTGATCTAGACCGAGCCATTGAAGGTAACACTAGTTTTGAAGTGGATTGTAATATGTGGGAGCGTGATGGCAAGCAAGATTACGTTAATGCCCATGACCTTCTTTTCTACGATCTTAAAAAGAAACCTTATCCTGCTGGTGGTGATGTGAGCTTGCTGAATCCTGCCAAATTGTTTAGCCGTGTGATTGAGAGCGGTTTGTTTACCAAGGTAGATTTGAAGTCATCGCGTGTGGTCCATGAGTATGCTGCAATGGCGTCGGGCTTGGATGTCGAACAAATGATGGGACACGCTTTTGTAAAAGAACTGAAAGCATTTTATTCTTTTGTGACAAAACCACAGCAACTATTAAACCGTGATAAAGCGGTTTTAGATCAATTAAAAGACGAGACGGTCTCGGTAGAGCAGCTCACGAATTTTCATCAGGTGCTTGGAAAACCCGTTCCATTTTTAGCGAGCTGTCGTGGGTATTTTAAATACTTTATGACCAAGCGTAAGGCGCTGTCTCTTGCTGAGAAAGTAGCTGATAAGGCGGAGTTTATTAACTTTGGTTTTAATCCCTATAAATGTGTTGTAAAGGCCGTGTATGAGAAGTACGGCTTGATGACCGAAATCAGAATTAAATCAGTCGCAGACAAAAAAGAATGGGATGCTTTAGGCATCCCCTATCTTGGTATTACCGACTCTCCGGGTTTGGCGACGGTTGCCATTCGAGATGATCTGTAAGGCTCTTGTTTTAGTGTTTTGCACTAGTCAACAGACTGATGAATTTCAAAGTTGCCTTGCCAATGCCGTGAAAATACGAACTCCGAGAGCGGTTTACGTTGACGCACTTCGTGTTCTTTCTGTTGAATATCTGCAGACAGTTTTTCCGCTGCATCAGGATAACCAAAGGCTATTACACTCATTGCTTCATAGCCACCTGCCGGCACACCAAACACGTCTGGAGCTTTCTTGTCATCAAAGCCAGCCATTTGATGTGAATAAATCCCGTGGTGCATTGCCTGAATAACCATGTTTTGAACAGCAGCACCGGTGTCATAGTGAGCGTGTCGATTGGGTTGACTGTTGTATGCAAAATTTAATGCGGCAAAACTAACGATTAAAACCGGCGCTGTTTTGGCCCATTCTTGATTAAAAGGCACCAGTAAATTAAGGATAGCTTTATAGGTCTCAGGGCTTCTGGATTGATCACCCACAATAAAGAACCAAGGCTGCCCATTAAAGCATGACGGTGCCCAGCGTCCCGCTTCTAAAATTGACTCAAGGTGGTTTCCGCAAAGTGGGTCGCTTTTAAACGAGCGAGGACTCCATCGGTGGTCGATTTCGGGAATCAATGGGGCATGGGTTAAAGCGAGTTTATCAAGGGTGGGATGTTCAATAGTACTTAAAGCCATAAGAGGGAACCTTTTCTGGACGTCAACGTTATAATATAAAATTATTGCTGTTTTTGATTATCCCATAGATTTCATAGCGGAAATACAATGAAATGGGAAACACCTTTTTATTTGGTTTAACTCACTTTTAATTTATTGATTCGTCACCAGATTAAAAAATCTTTTGAAATGCCCTAGGCAAGAGGAGTTTTATGTACTATACTAAATATAGTAATGTTGATATAAGGAATTATAAATCAAACCGAGAGGTATTAATTGATGAATATAAAATGGGCATCTTGGTTTCATACCGACATCCCTGTTGTTTCTGAAATAAAAGAATTTCAGGTGATGGATGACGACGACGCCTTAGATATAATTTTTCAAACGGCTTAAACTACGACTAACATGCAATTTTAAAAGATAGATGAGATGCTTTGTTTTGCTTATAATACGTTTAGTATCATAAGCAATAAATGACGTTGTTATTATCGTGAACAAAACAACGTTGGGGGCGAGGTTTAATCTGTTGGTGACACCACACCACGTTTCATTATCAATGAAGAATTCTTCAATGAATCAACAAATCGCTTTAAAAAAAGTGGGATTTTGTGCTGCTTCTGAATCAAAAAAGACACCGCCTTTTTATGCCGGTGTGCCAGAGAGTATTTCAGAAATACCGGGCTCAAAAAATTCCATGTTAGAACCTTTTGCTCAAGCAATGGCCCATGGTGCTGATGGTGTTGAGTTGGATGTGCGCCCGACTGGGGCTGAGCGTCAGGAAGGGATGGTGGAACACCCTCGTTTTGATCAAAAAGGCTTGCATAAGGATACATTTACGTATTTCGATAAGCCAATGCTCTCTCTAGCACAAGTCATTAAGTCGCTTCCACCCGAAGCTCAAATTTATATCGAAGTAAAAAGTAAAAAAGTGTTTTTTGCTTCACCCAAAAAACAACTCGAAAAAGCAGTTGTGGCATTTATACAAAATAACAAACTTCATGATCGTGTTCGCGTGATTAGTTTTTCACCCTTTATTTTGCGTTCCATTGAAAAAATGGACCCTGAAATTAAAACTGGTTTAGGCACCACGTATTCTCGCCATAACAACACGAATCCTAAATTGATTGATCGAACGCATCGACGTGGGGACCCTATTTATACATGGGTATCAGGCCAGCGCTATGATATCGAACAAGACTTCTTTTCGGATTTCTATGACTGGGGCATAGATGGATTTATTACCAATCAACCGGCTGTTGTGGTCACACTCCATCAGGATAAATTAACGCCGTCATTGCGAGGTGATCAATCATGATGCATGTTTTATTTAATACGTCTAAAACTAAGCAGAACCCAATTGTTCTAAAAAAACAGTCTTTAACAACAGGCACTGCTGAGGTGTTTAAACCTCATTTCTCTGGTGATATAGGCAAGACCGATATGCAAAATTTATTTCCAAACTGGTGGATTAAACGCCATATCTTGCCAAAAGAACGTAAAGATCGCTTTGAGTCGGCACACCAAAATTACCAAAATCTAACAACTCACTTTAAAGATAAAAACTTCTCTGAATCTGTAATTGAATCCGTTCATACCTTTATTTCTAATGCAATGACCTTTCCAAAAGGATTGCGTTTGGATATGAAGCTGGATGATTACCTTGTTTATTTGAACGAGTTACCTACTGGCAAACAAGAGAGAGTTGAGTATTCGGTTGATCGCTTTGCTCAGTTTTATGTGGATCATTATGGTGGTGTCTTTCATCGGTTGGAATCGGAACAAGACTGGAAGACGCTCTCGTATTTGTTGGAGGGCCTACTTGAAGCAACTGACAATAAAGATATTCATATGACAGCACAGCCTTTAGGCGTGGTGACAAAAAATGTATTTCACCTGGTTTCACCAACTCAGCAATCTGCCGAGAAACGAAAAAAACATCTACTGTGGCCTTTGTTTGAAGCATCGGTGTCTTATTTTAAAGATGCCGCTTCTGTGCTGCCCGAAAAATATCAGCCTGAATTTAATCAGAGTATGGCTGAGTCGGTTCTCTATCCATGGGTTTTATCGCTTCCTACCTCTTTAGCTGTGCGTGATGTAGGAAGTCAAAAAACACTCTCTTTTTTAACAGAGCAACTAGAAAAATCATTGGAAACCTTTAAAGCCTCTCGGCCTGACTCTGTTTCGGATGACCATGCGCCGTTATTTATACAGCGTGAAAAGCGTATGGTTAAAAATGCACTGGCTTTAACGATGTTGTCAGTCAATACATTGCTAGGGTCGATGCCGTATGTGGGCTCGTCACCCGATGCTTTTCTTCAGCGTCCAGAAATTATTAATCACACCCCGTTTAACCATTTAGTTCGAGACGTTCAGTTTGGTAAGCGTAAGGATAAAACGCAAAACAAGACGGATGACTCTGAGTTGCCAAAAGACTGGAAAAGCCGATTCGATCGGCTTCAAGGTGATGTGGAAAACTTGGTGAACTCATTTACGGGTGCTACCGAACAATTTGAAAATTTTG
>CAYGPY010000074.1:0-4353 GCA_964351765.1 uncultured Vampirovibrionales bacterium | reverse complement strand
TTTTCACTGCCTATGCTAAAAGAAAAAAGCAAGGAATGGCGATTGCACCAGGAAAACCAAAAACAACTCCAATCAATACTCGACCAAAAAGATTGGCGGAAACAAGGTGGTTTGAAAAGCACTTACTGGAAAGCATTTCACTTTCCATCCACTTTATCATCCTTAGGTGATGGTGTTGAGGCTTATAAGAAAGAAACGTATTTACCCCTTTTGAAATTGTTGAAAACACCAGAATCATTTCGTGTTGTATCTCATTTACTAAGTCAACAAGATAAGTCAGCTCAGTCGGATGCTGTTGTGCAATTAAGTAAAAACCTAACAGCATTGATCGAACAGAAACCCTTGTTTTTTGAAAATCTAATTCAAGGTCCGTTTGATGCTTTTGTCGATTTCTCTGAAAAGGCTTTATTCTCTGAACAGCAGGTTCTGCATGCACCCCATGATCTGTCTGCCACATTAAAGCTCGCAACAACAAAACAGAAGCGCGAAGCTTATGTTGCGATGAGAGAAGAATTTTTGAATGAGATTACACTACCTATTTCTGCTTTGATGCCTTGGCTTATGAATGAAGCCATTAACCCAATTACAAATAATTATATTGAAACGATTTTGCCAGCGATGGTTAAAGCGCTCATTAAAAATAATCCCGTAACACCGGTTCTTGTTTCAAGTAAAGATGGAACGGTTAAACTAACTGTTCAACCTGCATGGACACAGAACAAAAAAACTATGTTAGAAACAATGTGGCGCTTGGTGATTTTGGAGAGTGACCTGCGCGCAGGCGAAATGCCAGAGAGAACGATCATTAAATCGATTCAAGAGCAGCTTAAAACTTATGCCGAGAGTCTCATTCGAAAAGAAAAACCACTTTACGGTCCTCATCTTCCCGTAACTCATGATAATTTAGATGCTACTATTCCCGATAGTTTTATTGCTTAACGGGTTACACATGCATTCCGGTGAGTGTTGCGATTTCTGTTTCGCTTGGTTTTCCAGCCGGGTAGTCGTTGTTAAAGCAGGCTGCGCAATACGTGGTGCTGTTGGCAAGTTCTAGCATATCATCAGGTGATAAGTACATCAGCGAATCCACGTCCAGCCATTCGCGCATTTCTTCAACATCCATGCGGTTAGCAATCAGCTGATCTTCGCTCGACATATCAATACCGTAGAAGCAAGGGTGCTTAACTTGAGCGGATGAAATACGTAGGTGCAGTTCTTTAACACCACAAGCGCGTAACATTTTTACGATTTTTTTACTGGTATTACCACGCACAATCGAATCATCTACTACCACAACGCGCTTGTCCTTTAAGATATCTTTAAGAGGGTTGAGTTTAAGTTGAATACCTTGCTCACGCATCTCTGGGCTTGGGTTAATAAAGGTACGGCCTACATAGCGGTTTTTAATTAAGCCTTCAGCATAAGGAATGCCAGACGCTTGGGAGTAACCAACAGCGGCCACGTTGCCTGAGTCAGGTACAGGGATGACGATATCAGCCTCGATCTCAGGTGAAATCTCAGCAAGACGTCGTCCTAAATTAAGTCTGTAATTATATACCGTTGAGCCATTAATAATACTGTCAGGACGAGCAAAATAGACCATCTCAAACACGCAGAAGTTATCGTGCTTGTCACCCTCTAAAAAGAAGCTCTCTTCGTTGCCATCGAGTGTGGCAATGACCACTTCACCGGGCATAATGTCGCGTTCGTGTGTGGCGCCCACAATGTCGAGTGCGCATGTTTCACTCGCCACAACAATGGCACCTGAAGTGGTACGTCCAATAGAAAACGGACGTAAGCCGTGTGTATCGCGCGCCGCTATTAAGGTGTCACCCGTGGCAATAACTAAAGAGAAAGCCCCTCTACTGGCGTTCAGTGTTTTACGAACGGCCTCTTTTAGTGTATCGCCTTGGTTAAGTTGGTAGTTTACATATTGAGCAATTAAGTGACTATCACTATTTCCGTAGCCAAAGAAGCCACGCTCCTGAAGAAATGATCGAAGCTCTTCGGTATTAATGAGGTTGCCGTTATGCGCAACCGCAAGCGCGCCTAGTGGTGTTCGGGTTACAACGGGCTGAGCATTATCTAAGCTGCTATCACCCGTGGTGGAATAACGTGTATGCCCGATACCAATTTGACCTGTTAAGCTACTCAATAATTGGTCGTTAAAAACTTGATTTACCAATCCCATGTCTTTGTGAATGCGAAACTGGTGATTGTCAAACACGGCCATGCCACAGCTCTCTTGGCCACGATGCTGTAGAGCGTACAAGCCGTAATACAGGCGTTGACCTAAATTAGTGCAAGTCGGGTCCACCGTGCCAAAGACACCGCAATATTCGTTGAGCGTGTCATCATCTAGCGTGATATCGAGAGACTCAGCTTGTGTTGAATTTGTTTGTGATGTCAGCATTGAAAAGGAGTCCTTAAACATTAATCACGTTTGATGTGAGGCGTGAGCGTGATTGATTTTTTGTTGGTATGAGTCAGGGTGATACGTGCTTGGCCTTGCTGAGCTTGATGTGTTTCTCCAAGAGAAAGCCACGTTGCTTGGCTTGGTAGCGATTGCTTTAATGCGTTTTCGGTTTCTTTTGAATAGCCAATAATATAAGAGCCGTTGGTTTCACCAAAATAGAGGGTTGCCAAGCAATCAGAAGCGGTGTTTGAATTTACCCAGTCCTCTGAAGACACATCGAGTGCCACATCCACATTACCTAAAGAAGCACACTCGCTAAGGGTAACAAGCAGGCCACCGGTTGAAACATCTTGCACTGAACTCACTTGCTCTTGCTGAATCCATTGGCGAATGGTTACGTTGAGCTCTTTTTCAAATAGAGGTATCGCCTTGGGGGGCTCACCGCATAAGGTGCTTTCGGCGTTAGTCGAATAAGTATTCTGAAATTCACTGCCGGCTAATGTGGGATTGAATTGACCAACGAGAGCGAGCTGCATAGCCGGTTTTAATGCTGGGGTCATCACCTTGCTGTCATCATCAATGAGGCCCACCATGCCAATAACAGGTGCGGGTAAAATTGGGCAACCAGAGTGTTCATTATAGAGGCTGACATTACCACTGATAACAGGTGTTTCTAACGCTATGCAAGCGTCACTCATGCCATTAACTGAAGCAAACATTTGATAATAAATTTCTGGTTTTTCAGGATTCCCGAAATTCAGGTTATCTGTCACGGCAATCGGTTCGGCACCCATGGCACTCAAATTTCGAGCGGCTTCTAGGACAGCACTGGCCGTACCTGATTCAGGGTTGAGATAAATATAGCGTGCGTTGCAATCCACGGTGGCAGCGATAGCTTTGCCTGTGTGCTTATTTTGTCTATCACGGATACGAATCACGCCAGCACCGAGTTGATCGGATGTGGTGAGCGTGTTGTTTTGCACGTGGCGATCGTATTGCTCATACACGGCATGTTGAGGTCGAATATTATCACGGCTCAATAATGTATTTAATGTGGTTTCAACATCATTAAGGTTGAGCTTAGGAAGAGTGGATGCGGCATCCATCTCACGACGCTGCCGTGTGGCATTGGGCTCGGCTGGTTTTACACCCGGATCGTAATCAGGCGTGTCTTCAGCTAATAGTAAGGATGGAATGTCGACAACCAAGTTACCTTGGTGTGTAAACTGAAGACGTGAAATACCGTTCTCATCAGCATCGGTGACATCGCCTACAATCTCAGCCGTGACTTGCCATTTTTTAAAGACATCAAGTACAGCTTGCTCTTTGCCTTTTTCAAGTATAAATAACATGCGTTCTTGCGATTCACTCATCAAAAATTCGTGAGGCAACATATCAGGTTCACGGGCAGGTACTTTATCCAAATCAATGCGCATGCCCACGCCACCCTTGGCAGCCATTTCAGCACTACTGCTGGTGAGTCCTGCCGCACCCATGTCCTGAGCCGCGACAACGCAACCGGTTTCAAAGGCTTCAAGACATGCTTCAATCAATAATTTTTCACTAAACGGATCACCAACCTGAACCGCAGGACGATCGTCTTGACTGTTCTCATCAAGCTCTCGACTGGCAAACGCTGCGCCACCCATACCGTCTTTACCTGTGGCTGAACCCACGTATAAAACAGGGTTGCCGATACCTTTGGCTTTAGAGGAGGTTACCTCGTTGCCGTATAAGATGCCCAAGGACATGGCGTTAACAAGTGGGTTCTCATTATAGGTGGCATCAAAAAAGACTTCACCGGCAATGGTGGGTACACCCACGCAGTTACCATAATGTGCAATGCCTTCAACGGCACGCTCAAATAAATGCTGGTTGCGTTTTAAAACAGCAGGTTCTAATTGTTGATGGGCTTGTGTGCCTTGTTGCTGTGGGCC
>CAYGPY010000073.1:0-11172 GCA_964351765.1 uncultured Vampirovibrionales bacterium | reverse complement strand
ATATAACTTAGGGCGTCATAATCCTTTAGGCGCTTATCGAGTTCGCGCATGTTCTTGAAAATAACTTTTACTTTTTTGTTAACAATGATGTCTAGCGACTCATTGCCAGAAGGGTTTTCAGCCAGAAGGCTAAATGCTGTGGATAACTTTACATCACGCGTTAGCTGATAATAGGCATCAGCCGTGTAATGCCCTTGTGAGTTGGCAGGTAACTGAGGTAAGACAAGGCTTAAAGCCAGCACCAACGCGCCCAAGACAAAGGGTAAATTACGCAGGATTTTGCCCGCTATAACCTTTAAAGAAGAGGGTTTTGCTGTGTTTGATGTGAATCCAGTATTAGACATGGGTGTGTTCCTGTTATCGCGTGACCGTTCATTCTATTTGAATCTAGATTAAATATCGACCATTTATACTAAAAATTTAATTATTTTTTGATTTTTTGCAACCTTGTTACAAAAATGCCTCAACGTGCCTAAATAATTGAGTATTGGAGGCTATGTTATTAATGTATCAAGATTGAAAAGGTGAAACGAGGCTATAAGTGGTTAAAGATGATAACCAAATGGTGAATAATGGGTAAAAATGCACTGACTGAGGGGCTAAAGAGCTCTTATTGTTTTAGAGCCCATTTCTGTAGTAACCATGCGTTGCTGCCGTACTGAAAACGGTCTAAAAACAGGGGCTGATGGCCCGTGTAATAGCGTTCTGTTAGTCTTATAGCCAGTGCGGTATCTGCAATGGTGATGCGGGTACGATCATCGAGTGAGGCCAGCATTGCCGAATACCATTGAATCACAACCAAAGCGGTAACAGAAATGCCTAATAAACCAGTGAGTGTGTGCCCATAGGTGAGTAATACGCGACGCTGTAAGATATGAAACAAAAAGGCGTTAACACGACGGTAGCTACCGGCTTCCCACGTGAATGCTTGACGTTCTTTGCTAGGTACCAAGGGCACCTGCAGGCCAAAAATGCGAGGGTCATCAAAATGACGCTCTTGTAGTAATTGCCAAAAGCTCACCATGCCATAAGGATGCCGGAGATGGCGCAATTCGATATAACGGCGCGCACTTGGTACAAGGCGAAAGCCTTCTTTAGTGGGTGGTTTCTCTTCTTTTTTGTGTAATGAGAGAATATGCTCTTGTGCTTGCTTAAGGCATTCTTCAGGGTGAGGATCGGTGTCTGGTTGATTGAAAATACGTTCAAGTGCGGGTGTGGCATCAAACCAGATTTGAGTAGGAATGGAGTGCCACGGGTAGGTCTTGATTTTTTTTGGTAGTTTATTATCGTGGATACGTGGGGTGTGGTTGCCCAATGGAACAATACGCTTAAATTTAAGCAGGAGTTCTTCGGCAATATGTTTGCAAGAGGCCGACGCATCATAGAGGTTTTCATCACTGTTAGGGGCTTTGATGCCTGCAAAGGGGTAGTTATAGCATTCTTCAGGCTTGAGGTCTGGCCCTTCATTTTTTTCGATGAGGCATAAGCCATCGGTATCGAGAAAAACGCAAGAGTTGCTGTCGGTTAGCGGCAGTCGATAGAGCGTTTTGGTGGCTTTGTCGAGCGAGCGATGCGTTTCTTCAAGACGGGCTTGAACCCATTCTTTTTTAAGCAGTACCTCGGCTTTTTTAGCTTCAATAGGTATGCTGATGCTGCTGCAACACTCACCACACATCGAGCAATGAAACGGAACCGTAGTTTCATTGTCGTTAGTAATGTCCGTGTTTGTTTCAGTTTTGGCTGGGGGCGAGTTCATGATTAGGGCTTGGAACTTTCTATTAATCGATACATTCGAATTAGAATGGTTTGTTTTGTAGCGGCGTCTACTGTAATGATTAGTTGGTGCCGGTGATTTAGCATTGTAGAATGACTGTAGTGGGACGACGTCCTTGAACCACCTAGAAAAACACAAACAACAAGAGGATGCGACGAGTAATGCACCCCGAGCTATTTGAACTGTTTGGCATTCACTTTTATACCTTTGGCCTTTTAATTGCCATGGGGTTCTTGTCGGCTGCCTTTTGGATTATGTATCGAGCAAAAGACGCAGGTGAACCTGAAACACTGTATGCCGAATCCACATTGTGGTTGATTGTGAGTGGTTTACTGGGCGCTAAATTATTTTATTTCCTATTCTTCCCGCATCAATTTTTGGCTGATCCGATGGGCGCCTTGATGAGTTCTGGTGGATTGGTATGGTACGGCGGATTGGTTGCCGTGGTGATGTTTGTTTGGGTGTTTACCCGCTTACATCGTATTAGTTTTATGTCCTACGCTGATTTACTCGCTCCGCCTGCAGCACTGGGTTTGGCGATTGGTCGCTTGGGATGCCTGATGGCAGGTTGTTGCTATGGGGGTGCAAGTGCTTTACCTTGGGCGATTCAGTACCCTTTGGGTCACCAAACCCATCCTTTACATGTACATCCTTCACCGGTGTATGAAACGATGATGGCTTTGGTATTGATGGCTGGGTTGCTTGTTTTTGAAAAACGCCAACAGGTGTTGGGTTTTGGCAGAGGCGCTGTGGGTGCGTTGTTCTTAATGGGCTATGGCTTCATTCGATTTGTGCTGGAATACTTCAGAGGGGATCGCCTCGTGTGGTTTGAGCCCCTAAATCTAAGCGCCTCACAACTTATTAGTGTGGTGGGCGTTTTAGCGGGTTTAGCGATGTTGCTGTACACACGAAAGCAAGCTAAGAAATCGGTTATGTCATAACCTGATTTATAGATATTGAGTGTGGGTCTTACTGATCCAGTGGTGGCATTTGAACCAGTACCGTGACGCTTGCTGCGATGGCTTCAGAGGTGCCAATGGGGGCGAATTTTTCACCGGTTTTGGCTTTTAATGAAACGCGATCCACGGATAGCCCTAAAAGTTTGGCAACGCTGTTTCTGATTTTAAGCTTGTGTGGGGATAATTTGGGTGCTTCAGCAAAAATGGTGCTGTCCACATTAATAATAAAGACGTTCTTTTTATCCAGTAGATGCAGCACTTGCTCAAGCATCCACGTGCCGGAGACATCTTTGTAGTTTTCATCGTTATCGGGGAAATGGTCGCCAATATCGCCCAAGCCCGTGGCACCCAATAAGGCATCAATCAAGGCGTGAATCAGCACATCACCATCAGAGTGAGCATCAGGGCCAAAATGAAATGGAATCAATTCGCCACCAATGTAAAGAGGTTCTTCTTCAATCAGTCGGTGCATATCATAGCCTTGACCAATGCGAAGCATATTGTGTTGTAATTCTGGTTTAGCCATAGCACTATTGTACCCAAATTTGACTTAAAAGAGGAAATGCTTTTTGATTGAGGAAATAGGATACGTTAAGCAAGTGGGAGCGCGTGTTGATTTAAAACGTATTTTTCAATGGCTTGTACCACCCCGTCTTCATCAATACTGCCGGTGATTACATTGGCTACGGCCTTCAGTTCATCACTGGCGTTGCCCATGGCAACCCCAAGACCAGCACCTGTAATCATAGAAATATCATTGCCCTGATCGCCAATGGCCATAACTTCTTCTGGTTTAATGCCCGACCCTTCAATTAGGTTTAAAATGGCGTTCCATTTGGAGGTTTCGTGATGAATGATCTCACAGAAATTGGTTTTACTGCGGCAATAACTGAGTTGGGTTGGGTATTTTTCAGAGAGGCTGCCAAGCAGTTCATCCACGCGGTCGTCATCAATCACCATAATCTTGGTTGGATCGGCACCGGTCTCATCGAGCGTGGTGAGTAAGCATTCGGTCATTCGAGCCGGTACACCTGCTTTTTCGGTGTAATACAGGGTGTGTTTATTATCGGGCGTCGTCCATAACTCGTCGTTTAAATACAGATTAATATTGAGTTTTTGCGCCACGAGATAGCCCAACACGTCTTTAGCCAGTGTGCGACCGATAGGACGGTGAAAGCTAGTTTTATTGGTATTAAAGCACCGAATCATCGCACCCTGATATGTGATCAGCGGATCCACCACGCCAATACTTTCGGCAAACGGGAGTGCACTCGAATACATTCGTCCTGTGGCAATAACAACGCGGGTATCGGTCTCGTTAATAAGGTATTTAAGTGTGGCGAGTACTTTGGGCGAAATACTTAAATCTTCGTTGACGACGGTACCGTCGAGATCGATGGCCACTAATTTGATCATAAATAAACTGTCCTTGTTGTCTCTCTATCGATGCTGTTGTAGCATTATATACGGGTCTTATCATACCGTCATTGCTAGTGATTGTCGAATTCCTGTCTATTTTTGTATAGATAAGATAGAGTGGCTCGTGTCACATTCCAAAGAAAATCTTAAAATTCGCCATTTTTGGGTATTTATCAATGACGAAACCCGTTGGTGTGGAGTACAATGGAGAACCAAACATTCACCTAAACGTCAATGTTATTAGAAGCTTACTTTTAAGAGGCTTCTGAATCACATATTTTTCAACCTAATCTAAGGATTTTTTTTAATGGCTCTTCTTAATCCCAACTCAAATACCATACGCCCATGTGATGAACAGCAGTTCGAAAATTTTGAATCGGCAAAGCAAACCCCTGAGTGGCATGATTGGAAGTGGCAGTTCCGTAATCGCATTACCACCCTTGATGATTTAAAGCGCTATGTGCCCGTGTTGCCTGAAGAAGAAAAAGCGTTTCAGGCCGCGGGTAAAAACTTGCCCTTTGCCATTACGCCTTACTATTTGGATTTAATTAAACCCTGCGATCCAACTGATGCGATTCGTAAGACGGTTGTGCCTCGTATGGCTGAGTTTATTACGGCTCCTGGTGAAATGGTGGATCCGTGTGGTGAAGATGGTGACATGGCCGCTCCGGGGCTTGTTCATCGCTATCCTGATCGGGTGCTGTTTTTAGTGAATGAAACCTGTTCTGTGTATTGCCGGTATTGTACCCGTAGTCGTTTGGTGGGTAGTGGTGAGCACAGTGTTGATTTTGAAGCTGCGTATGACTATCTAAGAAAAACACCTGAAGTGCGTGATGTTCTAATTTCGGGTGGTGATCCCTTGGTGATGTCGGATCAAAAACTTGAAGGCATTATTAAAACGCTTCGCGATATTCCTCACATTGATATCGTGCGCTTGGGAACCAAGATTCCTGTGGTATTGCCTCAACGGGTTACCGATGAGTTTGTGGCGATGCTAAAGCAATATCATCCGTTTTATATGAGTATTCATTTCTTGCATCCTGATGAAATTACTCCTGAAGTTGAAAAAGCATGCGCTAAATTGGCCGATGCGGGTATTCAGTTGTTTAGCCAAACGGTGCTGTTAAAAGGCGTGAATGACGATCCTGACGTGATGAAAGAGCTGATGCTGAAGTTGCTCAAGATTCGTGTGAAGCCCTATTACATTTATCAGTGTGATCCGGTTCAAGGCACCAAACACTTTAGAACCTCAGTTGAAACGGGTATTAACATTATCGAGCACTTGCGTGGTCATATTACTGGCTATGGTGTACCAACCTATGTGATTGATGGCCCCGGTGGTGGTGGTAAGATTCCGATTTCGCCTAACTACGTGGTGAAGAATGACGACGGTGAAATTACATTGCGCAATTATGAAAACAAAGAATTTACTTATTTTGATGCCTAACTAAATTTAAATAATTTAGTTCTAAACAAAACCACCCTGTTGAAATTTCAACAGGGTGGTTTTTACTTTTGACTTAGGTCAAAGTGACTTAAAGACAATTACGCTTTAAGTTGCTTTTTCCATTCTTCAAGTTGGGTGGCGGCAATATCGCGTCCACCAAAACCAAAGGCAATGGCAATCGCGACACCAATGGCACCCAACAGAATACCAAAGGCCATATTGATAATCTCGTTGGCTAAGCCCATCTGACGAAGAGCCATAGCAGTGGAGAGAATAACAACAGCCGTCTTAGCAGCGGGTGCTAAAACACCGGCGTTTGCTGTGCCACTGTCGGTAATTAACTTGTGGGCAAAGTTGGCAATCATCAAGCCAATACCCAAAATCAAAATACCCATCAGGATTTGACCGGCAACCACAAGGAATTGCTCAAGCAGTCCTGTAAGGGCTGCAAAGCCAATTACTTGGAAGGCTTCAATCAAGGCTAAGTAAATCACAGCAATCATCGTGATTTTACCCACAATGGCTGCTGGTGTTGTTTCTTCGTTCTTCGTGTCGCAAGTGAATCCAACAAGGTTTAACACGCGGTTAAAGCCAACGGTAGTGAGTAGGTTGGTAACCAAGTTACTAATTACTTTAGCCAACATATAACCCATTGTTAGAATTAAGACACCAGCCAATACTTTCGGGAAGCTGAGCATTACGATGTCTAACATGTGAATCGCAGGTTTTGAAACGGCCTCAATGGCAAGTGCATCCAAAGCCTGAATGATGACAGGAATTAAGATGAACACATACACCAAGTAACCCACCACGTCGGATAATTTTTTGCTACCAAGTGCCTTTTCAATGCCGAGGTTTTTACCAACCGCATCGGCACCAAAGGAAGCCAGAAGAGCACTGCTTAAACGTTGAACAATGCGGGCAACCAACCAACCAATACCAAATACAATGGCGGCACTCAGAATGTTTGGTAAGTAACCGGTAACTTCGGTCACCATTTCGTTAACCGGAACAAGCATCCCTTGCAAAGAGAAGGCATCGAGTACAGCCGGAAGGAAGAACAAGAAGGTCAACCAGTACACAGCCTCAGACAACATCGTGCCTACAGGTTGTTCCTCATCGCGACCCAATTCTTTTGAGAGCTTCTCATCAATCTGTGTGGCGTTGAGTGCCTTGCTTAAAATGGCCTTCAGGATACTAGCAATAATCCAAGCCACTACAAGCAAGCCAACACCTGCGGCCACTTGTGGTAAGAACTCAAAGATTCTAACCAGTAATACGTTCAGCGGATCTGAGATCATGGTGAGCCCCAGCTTTTGGAAGAAGCCAACCAATACAAAGATCATAATAAGATAGTAAATAACCGACTTGAGTTTGATTTCAATCGGAATAATGGCGTTACTTGATTTGCCTAATGACTCTTCAAGCCATTTGTTAACGGGTAACTTACCGATTACTGCGGCAATCACCGTTGAAGCAATGGCGGCAATCAGCCAACCTGCTACTAGAAACCCAAGTGCCAGACCTATTGTGATGAGGTGTGGCTTTATCAGTTCAATGTCTAACTGATCGATCATAGTTATAACTCCCTACTCTAATTAAAAAATTTCCGTATGGAATCATCATAGCAATGGAGAGTGATAAGGGGAGGGAATGTAACTATATCAAAACAAACTAAGTTGTAAGCTAGCGTTTAATAGGTTCGTCAAGTGTTATTTCGTTTTTTGTGCTTTTTTCTCGGCGTTTTTTTCTAGCTTGAGCGGCCTTGCTATCAGCAATTCCTACTAATGAGCCGAAAATGCCGGCACCACCTATTAAACCTAGAAAGAAAGTATCTGATATGGCCTCAACATGCTGATTGGTCTGATCGAAAAAAGAGGTCATTGCTTGATTCATTCGTTGAAGGGTTAAGGTCTGATCGTCAGGGCTACCTTCAAGGTTATTTTGAATGGTCGTGTTCAGCACATTTTTAAGGAAGGCTTCTGTTTCGTCTAATGTTCTGAGTTCATCAAGTTTTTGAACAAACTCAAATCGCGCATCGGCATCATTTAATAAGCCACGATCAACAGCATTATTAAAGGCTAGCGCTAGGCTGGGATCCTCTTCAAAGATGGCACTACTTACGTTGTGGAGATACAAATCAACGGCAATGAATGTTTTGTCGTCGTAGCTTAGTTGTTGCAACACGTCCTCAACGTTTTCATTATCAGTAAATTCAAGATCGAAACCGCGAATACCAGAGTCAAGCAGTTCGGCATACGCATCAGGATTATTGTTAATGGTTTGCTCCACGGCGTTGCCTGCTGTAATCACTTCGCTAGCTCGTTCAAAGGTGTCAGTTGCATTATTACCAGCAACCACGGCTGGTGCTACCAAGCCCATTGAGACGGCTAGACCGACGAAACTCGCTTTGACAGGTGTTAGTTTCTTGCGTTTACCCTTACTCTTGCCGTCAGCCGAGGTGTCGGTTTGTACGGGTTTGTTGGCGTTTGAGGGGGTGCGTCTAAAGTTAATCATTACTAGGGTCTCTCTGAATTTGAAGGCGATGAATACGTTTTATGTTATCTGAAATACGTGGCTAAATCGAGAATTGGTATCTGTAACGACTTTATTATGAAGAAGCTCTTCTAAGCGGCTTACAAGATATCGTTCTGTAGATACTCTAAGCGACGCTGAAGAAAACATGTTTCCAGCACAGGAAAGAATTCGTTGCCGTTATTAGGAAACGGGCAGTCTGGGTCCGCCACAAAATCAATAACTTCTTGCAGAGAGTCCATACGTTGAAGATCGGGGAGTTGTTCGGTGATATCGGTTTCTAGTTGTTTCAACGTTTTTGTATGGCGAACAATGTCTTGACGTAAGTAGCTTAATTCTGAGTCTATTGAAGCCATTTGCCCCTTGTCGAGTACGGCTCGTTTTTCTTGAAGGGGTGGTAGTAATTCGGTTTTAATTTCGGTGAACTTCTCAATATCTCGTTTTATTTCGTTGAGTATTTGTTGGTCTTCTTGCTTCTGTAGTCTGGTGAGTTGTTCTTGGGTCATCGTGTTCAGAAGTTCAAAACGATCCCGAACAGTGTCGGTCATCGCAGCAAATTTGATTTGAGGCCGCTGCATGGCATTGATGGGAGGATAGGTTGATGTTGTGATGTGCATGGGGTGATCCTAAGTAAATTAGATGCTTACAGTATGTGGTCAAATTGTTCAATGCGTTTTTGGATTAAGTGTGCTTCAATCTCAGCCACCTGTTCTTCGTTAAAATCAGGCATCAGATAGGCAGGCTTGGCCACCAGCTCAAGGGCTTCTGTGATGGATTCCACCCGATGCAGCGATATAATCAACGTGCAAATACTTTGAGGCGTATAGGTAAGGGTATTATTGAGACGATCTTCCATTTTATCTAGTTGAGGGTAATTCCAAAAGGGATAGGAATTCTTTAGTTCTTCCTCGCCATCATACTGATAATCAGGGGCGTTTCTGCGCTCTATCTCAGCCGGTAGAGCAGGGAGTTGTCGATTCACAATGTCGTTATAGTCACGGAGATACTCTCGAATGCGTTGGAGGTTTTTTCGGTCTTCTTCAAAATCCCCAGACATCAGTTCGTTGTAAGACATCTTTATCACGCGGTCAAACCGGTCTTTAGTCTCTTTTGAAAGCGCACTAAAAAGAGGCGATTGGATAGTGGGTTTTATAGCGGGCTGCCTAAGAGAGGCGTTACCAAACCTATGTTGAGTAGGGTGAAGCATGATAATAGTGCTTTCCTTTGGGATAGTGGGACCTTCGAGATAAACAGGTTACTACAGAAATAGCTTTTGATAAATCCTTTCGGGGGCGATTGTTAAGAAATGCCCTGCACTGTAACGTCATGGGGTACTACAAATCAAGTAAGGAGGTGTTATTCGCTACAATAGAGAACAACGTAAGAGGCACAGGAACTGAGTGAGAGAGAGAAGACACGCTGATGAGTAATAAAATTTGGCAATACCGAGTTGAAGAAGGCTTTCGTCCGCCCGAAGAGTTGGTGACGGCCGCCGATGGCTCATTGCTGGTTGCAAAACTTCTGCATGCCCGTGGGTTAAATGATCCCCAAGATGCTCGTGATTTCCTCGACCTAGAAAGCTATAAGCCGACCAGCGCGTGGGAGCTCCCTGATATGGAAGCCGCCGTGGGCCGTATCCAGCGAGCACTAAAAGACAAGGAAACCATCCTGATTTTTGGTGACTTTGACGTGGACGGCATTACCGGCACTTCGATTCTCTATGAGTGCTTTACCTACTTGGGTGCCGATGTCTCCTATTACATCCCCGATAGAGCTACCGAAGGCCATGGCTTGAACGCACAGGCGTTGGTTCGCTTGAAAAGCACACGCAAATTCTCCCTGCTCATTTCAACCGATACAGGAATCACCAACTTCAACGAGGTGAATCTACTCAACGGCTTGGGTGTGGATACCATCATTACCGATCACCATGAGCTGCCAGAAAACCTGCCACTATCCGTGGCTAACGTCAATCCGATGTGCTATGAAGACATGAGCCATCCGATGTCGGTGCTGTGTGGTGCGGGTGTGGCTTACAAGCTGTGTGAATTGCTTTTAGAAGCCCACGCTGAGGCGAACCCTGATAAAAAAGCCGAAACCGAAATGGTATGCGAGCGCCTGCTCGACTTAACCGCCATTGGCACGGTGGCCGATTTGGCCAAACTTCAAAAAGAGAATCGCTACTTGGTCTATAAAGGCTTACAGACGATGAACCGTCGTGAGCGCATTGGTGTGCAGGCCATCTTAAATGAAGCCGGTACGAAACCCGAAGCGGTATTAACCAGCGAGACGGTTGGCTTTACCATTGGTCCGCGTCTCAATGCCTTGGGCAGATTGAGCAACGCAACTGAGGCCGTTGAGCTGTTAACCACCAATGATAAAGCGGTGGCCGCTAAAATTGCTGCGCACTTGGAACAACTGAATCGTGAACGTAGAGACTTATGTGATAGCACCCATCTTGAAGCCGAAAGCTTTTTGCAACGCCAAGGCGGCGAAGCCTTTGTAAAAGAAAATCGCTGTATTATTTTAGGCAGCCCCGGTTGGAACTTGGGCATCATTGGTATTGTGGCTTCACGCCTGATTGATAAATACCATGTACCCGTGTTTATGATGAAGATTGACGAAGAGGCCGGAACGGTTCGCTGTTCAGGTCGCTCCATTCGAGGCTTCCATCTGCACGATGAGCTGTTGAAGTTAGAACGCTATTTTGATCACTTTGGCGGACACGCCGGTGCGGGTGGTTTTAGTATGGATCTGAAAAAGCTGGAGAGCTTTAAAAAAGATCTGTATGCCCTAACCAAGCAACAGGTTTCTGATGAGATGATGCGCCCAGTCATTGACGTGGATGCACGCTTGGATTGGAAACAACTCACGCCGCATTTGGTTACCCTCATTGATAAGTTGGCGCCCTTTGGAATGGAGAATCCAGCGCCTCGCTTTGTTCTGGAAAACGTTTCGATTTCGGCGCAACGCGCTATTGGTGAAGAGGGTCGTCACCTCAAATTAGTGCTTAGTCAAAAAGGACAGAAGCCTCATGT
>CAYGPY010000072.1:0-11196 GCA_964351765.1 uncultured Vampirovibrionales bacterium | reverse complement strand
CGGCATGTGGGCGGTGACAAGCTCTAAGCGAAGCTCCGATGATTTTCAGTCCGCGGCAGCCTATATTATGGACTACACAGCTTCTGAAAATGCAGCAAATGAGAAAACATTGCTATGGATCAACAAGAGTGGTGCGATTACAGCGGGCATGGCGTGGTATTTGCCTTCGGAAACAATGTTATTGGGCATTGATGCACCGAGCTATGATGAGCTGGCATCACCAGAGGAAACCCAACGATTGCGAGCTTCTTTAGAGGGGATATCGGCGGTATGGCTTGTTTTGAGTCATCATGCGCCCAGTACTAAGGTGTATTTAGAGCACGTTTTAACCGATCACGGCTATATATTGGCCCAAGATGAGCATTTTAGTGGTGTGGGCGTCGTGCTGTATCGACAAGCTATTTAAGGCTTTTAAACCCTGTTTTATTGTTTTTTTTCGTTAACATTTTGAAATAGCTAGCACAAAACCCCTTGTTTTGGTTTTTATATAAATACAGGGGACAAACAGTGGATGATGTCACCAAGGGGATAGTGAACACGATCAAGTGTCGTTTTTAGTATCGTTCTGATGCGACAGACTCTGCGCTAGTAAATCAATATATAGGGGGAATGGTAATATGGCAGTTTATGGAGGTTACGGTGGATATGGTCCATCACCTTTGAGCGTGCTAAATGCCCAAAACTACCAAATTAAAGAAGAAAAGGGCAAAGGCAAATTAGGCGGCGTTCTTGGTTTCTTAGGCGGTGGTGGTATTGCCGGTACCGTGGCCAGTCTCGTACCTGGATTACGAAATGCTCGAACAGCGATTACAGTTGGCGGTGCAATTCTAGGTACGATAGCAGGCTTCGAAAGTGGCGAATACGTTGGTAAGCGTGAAGCAATTTATCAAGACGGAAAAGATAACTACATGGTAGATGGATCACCTCAGGGATTTCCTTTCCCAGGCGGTGGCGGCTACGGATACGGTGGGGGCGTACCTTCTTACGGGTACGGAGCAGGTTTCTAACCTCTCATTATCCACCTATCTCTCATTTACTTTGTTGTTAAAACACTTTCGCTCACTACAAAAAACCGATCGACGATTCAGTCGTATCGGTTTTTTTTTGCGTGTTTTTAGGCTCTTTTTGTAAATAATCGCTGGTTTTAATTGGTGATGGGGCATCTTTCTGCTATAAATGTAATTATTAGAAAATACTTACTTACATTTTGATATTTCGACCTCACTCCATATAAATAAAGGACTGTCTTATGATGACTTCTTCTACTTCGATGCCCTATCAAGTATCTGTTGCTCATAGTGCTAAAACTACATTGCACCCTCGTTTTGGTCTTGTTGCTCCTGTTGAAAGTAAAGAAGAAGCGGATGCTTTAGCCACGATTCATTCTCGAAACGATCGTCCTAACGTGATTTATAAAGTTAAAGGTGAAATGGGTATGGCTAACCAATGGGAACCTCTAGACGATTATTTTGTGGTGAGTGGTGAGGATGCTTATGAGGCGGATGCGTTGTATCAGTTTTGCAAACAATTTAATGGCGAAGACAATGAGAATAATTTTTCGATGCAAACCATGTTAGCCAACTTTTTGATGGGTTCAGTAATGAGAACCTTTTTTAATATGTCTGAACCGGTGTTAACAAAAAATGCAACCGTTACTAGAGTGAGCCAGTTGAATACGCCACTTTAAACAATACTACTGGAGATTAAATTTTTTATGATGAATCTTTCAAGCAATGTAAATCGCCCTGCCATCAACCCACCTCAGTTTGGGCGGATTTTTGAGGTTAATGGTGAAGAACAAGCTAAGCGATTAGTCGAACGTTACCGAAAACTGGATCACCCTGTTTGCGCTGCAACAATGTATTACAAGAAAGCAAATGCCAATGAGTTGTTTAGTCGGGTGATGGTTTTTACTGGCGAAGATGCTTTTGATGCATCACCCACCATTGAAGAATACGACTATTTGAAGAATTCCTCAGAAGGAAAAGGGTTGGGTAAAGAGAATATAAGACGTTTTATTGAGACATTAGCGCCACTCCCCTCTTATAGAAGTGGTATTTTTCGGGATGTGGCATTAATTGAACCTGCTCGTCCTGTCGGTCTGTAGTCTGTATTAGCAAGAATTAACTCTCGGAGAAAATAATGTTGTCCCCTCTCTCATTATCTCAACCTAAACAACTGGCCTTTAAGGGCCGGTTTGAAATACAAGATGCTGAACTAGCCAAAGAGCTGGTAAAAGGCTATGGCAAGACTGATCAACCGGCTTGTGCGATTACGCTTCGCTATGATGAATCGGAGTTGAATATTTCAAGAACGTATACAAGAGTTTATACGGGTGAGGATGCTAAAAATTTAATTTCTCCATTGAAACTGTATAAACAAGCACTAGATGGCAACGTTGTTGAAACGATATATTCCCTTAAAAAATACATTGTCCAAATGATCGGTTTTAATAATGATCCCAAACAAATTACTGTCATTGAAATTGCGGAACCTGTGCTCTAAGTTTGAATTGATAAGCTAAAAGGAAATCTCTGTGATGCAACCCGTTTCAAAATCGCCTCAATTTGGCGCCGTTATGAAAGTGAACTCGCCAGCATTGGCGTCCGTGTTGGTAAACAACTACAAGCAACAAGGCCATCCTGTTATCCAGCTTGATCTTCAATACGCAGGTGAAGTGCCAGATCGCGTATTGGGTTATATTGCCAAAACGGTGTCCTCTTCGTTTGTTGTAACGGGCGAGGATGCTTGTGACTTGAGTCCTTTGCTTAAAGAATATAAGAACTCTTCAAACACGCTTGATACGAATGACGCTGTGATTGTAAAACAATTAATAAAAGAAAAACTATGTCCGGAGTCTGATATGAGAATGTTTCGAATCACGGCGTTAAATGTAATACAACATGTTGTGTCGCTTTTATAGATTAATTTATATCGGTTTTATGTCTGACTGCGATCTTTGGAAATAAAAGTAAAAATAAAAAAGTAAATTACCATGTTATCTGTGTTGAAACCCCAATTTGGCCGTGTTTTTAAAATGAATGATGATGATCGTCGGAAACGATTTATGGACACCTATAAGCGAAATGACCATTCTGCGATTGCCATTCGGATAGAACAGAGTGTCTACACGCCAGGTTATATTGATATGGGGTCTAGCTTTAATCAGGGTGGCCATCGTTTGCCAATGCATATTCCACCACAACATAGTGTTACCTCAGATACATTTGTTGTAACGGGTGAGGATGCCCATGATTTAGCGCCCATGTTGGTCGGATTAAATTCAACAGAGAATGAAGCAACGATTCGAGAAGACGATCGGAGTGATTTTGTTCAGGTGCTACAAGATGTTAATTTGTCTGCGGATGCGGATATTGTTGTAACGATTCTCGATGAGTTCCTCTCTCGGTTTTAGTTTATATTGTTTGCCGTGCTCTATAAGAAGCGATGACGTTTCTTCACAAAACTTCCCTTTTCTATGATTTTAAACGACAATAAATAAAAAGTAATTTATTAATTTTATAAAACTCAAACGTACCTTTAATCTGATTCTGCGAGGTCAGGAAGGAACACCCTAAAGTAAACAACGTGCTGCTAGTATCATAAGCGCCACAACTGTTTACCCAAACGTGAATAACCCCTACCTGCCCTTCTGCAATCACGATTGATGCGACCCATCATATCACTAGGATTCAGGAGGTTTTTTAATGCCCGCTACTGTAACAAAATCAGCTGCCCCAAAAACAGAAACCAAGACAAAAGCAAATACAGAAAATAATTTTGTTTGGACTCGTCGTCATATTATCGACTCGTCGCAACTCACTCGCCCCGAAGTGGATGAGATATTGAGCACCGCGAGTTCGTTCTTTGGAATTTTAAATCGCCCTAGCAAAAAAGTGCCTACCTTACGCGGTAAGGTTGTGGTGAACATGTTTTATGAAAACTCCACCCGCACGCTCACCAGTTTTGAACTCGCCGGAAAATACCTGAGTGCTGAGACCGTCAATTTTTCGGTGTCGATGTCCTCGGTTAAAAAAGGCGAAACCCTGATTGATACGGCCGAAACCTTAATGGCAATGGGTACGGATGCCGTGGTGATTCGTCACCAACACGCGGGCGTGTGTCAGCAATTGGCCAACTTCTTTGGTGATAAGGTTGCTGTACTGAACGCCGGTGATGGCCTTCACGATCACCCGACTCAGGGTTTACTGGATTTGTTGAGTTTAACCAATCGTGTTCCTGATATTGCAGGTAAAAAAGTAGTGATTGTCGGTGATATTCTGCATAGTCGCGTGGCACGCAGTAATATTCATTTGCTTAATTTATACGGCGCCGATGTGCATGTTGTGGCACCTTCGACGTTACTTCCTGTGGGGATCGAGCAACTGGGTTGCACGGCTCACACCAATATTGAGCCTGCCTTGTTGGATGCCGATGTGGTGATGTGTTTGCGGATGCAGATGGAACGCCAGAAATCAGGATTGATTCCACCGGTGGGTGAATACACTCGCTTGTACTGTATTACGCAAGAACGCTTAAACAAATTTTGTAAGCCTGATGTACTGGTGATGCACCCTGGCCCGATGAACCGTGGTGTTGAGATTAGTAGTGATGTGGCCGATAACAAAGATAAATCGCTCATCACAAACCAAGTGACCAACGGCGTGGCCGTGCGTATGGCACTGCTTTATCTTGTATTAAGTATTCCGGTTCAGAACCCGATTAAAGAAACAGTGATTGAAAATGGAGGTGTGGTGTAATGACAACGTCAACAAATAACAACACAACCAAAACACTCATCAAGGGTGGTCGTTTAATTAATCCGGCCACCGGTATCGATGAGCAACTTGATGTGCTGATTAATGGCACGGTGATTGAAGCGATTGAAAAAAATATTGATGCAAAAAAAGTGGATAACGTGATTGAACTTACCGTGGATCAATGGGTAACACCGGGCTTGATTGACGTGCATGTTCACTTTCGTGATCCAGGTCAATCGGCTAAAGAAACCACAGCAACCGGAGCGGCTTCAGCCATTGCCGGTGGCTTTACCACCGTGTGCGTGATGCCAAACACCAACCCACCCATTGATAACTTGCCTGCCGTGCAATACATTCAAAACATGGCTGAGCCAACAGGCATAACGATATTGCCAGTACCCGCGGTTTCCAAGGGCTTAGAAGGCAAGGAACTCACCCCGATTGGTACGATGGCTCAAAATGGCGCCGTGGCTTTTACGGATGACGGTATGCCAATTGTGAATGCCAACATTATGCGCAAGGCGTTGCAGTACAGCACCATGTTCAACGTGCCCATTGTGTGCCACGCCGAAGACCCTGCCTTGTGTGGGTGTGGCGTAATGCACGAAGGTTTTTATAGCACCAAGCTCGGTGTGCACGGCATCCCTAGTGTGGCTGAAAGCACGATGGTAGCGCGCGATATTCTACTGGCTCAAGACACGGGTGGCCACGTTCACTTTGCACATCTCTCTACCAAGGAGTCGGTGGCACTCGTGCGACAAGCGAAAAAAGATGGCTTAAAAGTCACTGCTGAAACCACGCCGCACAACCTAACCCTAACCGATGCGGCGCTGGAAAGTTATAACCCGAACTTTAAAATGTATGGGCCTCTAAGAAGTGAAGAAGACAGACAAGCATTAGTTGAAGGCTTGCAAGATGGCACCATTGATTGCGTTGCCACCGACCACGCGCCTCATACCCCAGAAGAGAAACAGATGACACTTGATGACGCCCCGCGTGGTGTGATTGGGTTAGAAACCTCGTTGGGTGTTATGCTCACCAACTTCCATCAAACCGGTTTGTTGAAACCCGCTGACATTGTTCGCTTGATGAGCAATGGTGGTTCGGATTGTTATCGTTTGAACGAGGCACTTAACAGCAAGGGAAGTTACGGCGTTCTTGAAGTGGGCGGCCGAGCCGACGTGACCATTATTGATCCGAATAAGCAATGGACGGTGGACGCCACCACCTTTGCGAGTAAGGCGCGTAATTGTCCGTTTGATGGGATGACCCTCACCGGTAAGGCCGTTGCAACCATCGCCAATGGAGCCGTGTTGATGAGCGAGCTCGCGGGCGTAGCCGAGAAAGAACTCGTGACGGCTTAATCGACTCAATCATAATTATTAAAAAACATAACCCTTAAAAAACACCTGTTGTTGCATTTGTCGACGTTAACAGGTGTTTTTGTTATTATTGTAGTTAGTAGTGATTCAAGTGATAAAGGGTTTTCTGTGAATATAGGTTCTTCAAAAGCGATTGTGCCCGCAAGTGCATATTTAGCAGCCACGCCTGTGTCTAAACGACCTGCGTTATCAACGCATGCTGACTCGGTGCAGTTTGGCTTTACGGCTGAGAATCCGCCGGAGTATCAAATTGAGTTGTCGTTGAGTGACCTCGTGGATCCAACGAATACCAGTAACCCACAACCCACACCTGAATTTGTAGCGCGCCTTAATCAAAAGCTGGTGGGTGATGATGATGACACCCCACGTTTTGTGCAAGTTGTAAAAACCATTGAAACACTGGGATCGCGTGAGAATGCTCTGCAGTTTCATAAGAATTTGATTCCGTTGTTAACCGACTCGTTATCGGTCGAGCATGGTGAGTTTCAGCCTCGTGGTGAAAAAGTGTTGAGCACCCATGCTGATAAGTACAATGATTTTGAAATCCCCGCGTTTCATCGTCAAAAAAACACTAAAACTAAAATGGCGGTCCGTTCTGACCTACATCGTGATGGCGATGTGATTGCTTTGATCTCGATTAGCTATGGCCCTTTTAAAAATATTGAGGGTGGCCATCCTAAAGTGGCTGATTTTAGACATTTATTGCGTGATGAAAATAAGAATAAATTGGCCGATCAGCTTTTTAATAAACGATTTAGGGTTGAATCATTTTGGAATGATAAAATTAAACCTTTTGAAGAAAAGCTAAAAGAGTATACCGTTGTCTTGGATCAGGCGGATTATGAAGATGATTTGCCATTGGTTATTATAAACAATACTCGTAAAAGTGGTGTGCTGCACGGTGCTACCTGGGGGAAACGTACCTCCACCGACCCTGATAATAAAGAGCTGTATCCCGTTCGTATGCTTCACCGGATCAAGCTGTGGCTTCAAAGTGAAGATGAACCTAAATACGGCATTGGTAAGTGGGAATAAGCTATCGTTCTAATTAAAAAATTAATGAAAGCGGACGTAGAGATAACCCGTACTGATGACGAGTGAGACAAACATCACGAGCATCCCGATTTTCATAAACTCTAAAAAGCGAATAGGGTGACCATGACGCTCACTCATATCGGCAACCAACACGTTGGCCGTGGCACCAATCATTGTGCCGTTACCACCTAAACACGCACCTAAGGCCAAGCTCCACCAAAGCGGATCAATGTTTTCAAAATGGCCTGCCACGTTAGGATCGCCCAAGTGTTTGATGAGGGGAATCATTGTGGCGGTGTAGGGAATGTTATCTAAGAGGGCACTCAAAATACCACTAGCCCACAACACAACAACCGTGGTGAGTTCAAAATCACCTTGGGTAAGATGAAGCAGTTGATCGGATAAAAATTCGATGGTGCCTACTTTCTCTACACCACCCACAATAATAAACAAGCCAATAAAGAAGAAAATCGTTGTCCACTCCACATCGTTCCAAATATCTTCACTGCTTTCAAAAACCATCAGTACCGCAGCACCGGCAAGGGCAATGGTACCGGCTTCTTGACCAATCAAGTGGTGAAAAATAAAGCCCGTAATAACCAGGCTAATCACAACGAGTGATTTAATCATCAGTGGCTTATCAGTAATGGCGCCCTTGGTAGACAGGTTATTCATCTCGTCTTGGGCTTCTTGTGATAGCACCAACTGATCTTTATAGATGAAGTACAACATCACAATGGTGACCGGTAGAATAATGATAATAACCGGTGCCAAGTTGACTAAGAAATCGTTAAAGCTAAGACCCGCCGCACTACCAATCATAATGTTGGGGGGATCACCAATCAGGGTGGCGGTACCACCAATGTTACTAGCCAATACTTGCGTAATTAAAAACGGCACCGGATTAATTTTAAGTTGTTGCGAGATAGCAATCGTAACACTACCGAGTAATAATACCGTGGTCACGTTATCCAAAAAGGCCGATAAGATGGCGGTCATTACACTGAAAACAACCATCAACAAAATACCGCTACCATTTACACTTCGGGCAGAAACCAATGCCAAGTAACGAATAGCCCCCGTGCTTTTTAAAATGTTCACCAAAATCATCATGCCAACCAGCAAAAAGATCACGTTGAAATCAATAAAGTGAACCGCTTCTTCTTGGGTCAGCACACCGGCCAGCATCATAACCGATGCACCTAAGAGGGCAATAACCACCTTGGGGATGCGTTCCATCGCAATCAAAACGTAGGAAACAATTAGAACAAGGTTGGGGAGAAACATCGATGTGCCCGTAACGGCAGCAGTAGGTTCAGTCACGATAGATACCTTTATATATAAGTCGTTAAGTGTAAAGTGAAATGGGGGCGTCGGTTAAGCGGGATTATCAGGAATGTATTGTTGAATTTCGATCAGTTTACCAGGTCGGTTGGTGATCGTTTTCATAAACTCTTCAAGACGCTCACCGGGTACATAGTAGTTATCAACACGAATACAATCACTGTGGTGCTCTAAGAATTTAAACACATAGTGCTTGGCCTTGGCAATTTCAAGGTGGTGTTTTTCATCAAGTGTGTTGGTATCCTCAGGCGTGTGCTTGATGCTGACGTAGTTAAACCCATCAGGGCTCACCACAAACTCACCATCGTTATCCATGGGCAGATGAAAGTGCTCACCACGACGGTGCTTTTCAAATAGGTTAATAATGTTGGAATCAGCCATGTTCAGCCGCCTCACGTTGATAAACAAGAACAGCGATCCGCTTGAGGGTTCAAGTGGACTCGATTGCTTATTTTATCACGCTCATACGTAAGGGCTGTAAGAGATATCTGTTTTAGGACTTGGTGGCAGCCTGAAGCAGGCGAAGCTTAAGATCCACGGCATCTTTCTTTACTTTGCAATTGTAATAAAACAACGTTAGGATGCTGACTGTGAAGGGTAACAGAATGGCAAAACCAACGCTCGACCACATGTTCAGTAAAATGGCGACGTGGCGAGGGAAGATTTCAGAAAGATGGTCGGCGATGCCCTGCCACTGCACTTCAAATAAGGCCCACATACTAACCGGCAAGTTGATGAGGGCGGATAAGGTTGCAATCACTACAACCATACCTGCGGCCAGTAAGAAGGTATCGGCGGGATTAGCCAATAGTACTGAAAAGCACTGGTAACTCGCCTTCCAAGCTTCCTTTCTACGATGTGTCATCACACTAATAAAGGGTGTAACCACACTAATAAGCTGTAAGCCAAAGCCGGTAATCAATGAACCCACAACCACAGATCCCCATATAACAAGGAATATAGAGAGCAGGGCGATGAGCAAAATGTTGAAACCTTGCTTAAACAGTAATAATACGGAGCTGAAAACGGCAATCCCCACAACCACAGTGAGTGCATTGATGAGGCCGAAGATAATGACTGAAACGAAGGCCGTCACACTCATGGCAATTAACACGGGCGATCTTAAAAATAAGCGTTTGCCTGCACGACTTAAGCTCACTGGGGTATCCAGAATAATGGCCGAGTAATAAATGGTAGACAGCATACACACTGCAGCAATCAAGCTCGCCATAAAGAGGGCAAAGCTCCCTATAAACAAGCCTACGAGACCCACAAGCGTAAGCAGGTGTTGGGCATCAAGTTGTTGCAATGCATTATGACTAGACAGCGAGGCGTTAATGATACCGTGCAAGTTAAAGAACAACACCGGAAAGACCATCACCTTGGCCGTTGGGACCAAGCAGCGTTTCAGAAGAATCCAAGCCCGAGCCAAAACCGTTGTGACAGAGGTTTTTCCATAAACCGGATCGGCCGGTATGTCGGTAAACGTCCCGTCGTTGTCGATAAGGAACCCGCTATCATCGAGATGTAGCCTATCTTCAGTACTAAGTAAGTCAAGGCGTGTGAGTGTATTCGCCTCATTTAACAGCCCAGACATGCCCGTCGTCTCAAGTGTTTCATCAAGAATGGGATTACTTGGCGCATTGTTTTCCGCATGGGTTTGCGTGGCTTTTTGTGCTTCGTTACTCATTACACTTCTTATTGTAGAGACTTTTGATCGTCATGTGGGAATTAATCATGATTTTTGTGGTTAACACACCATAAAACCATTCATGATGTTATGTATAACGATGATGAATGACAACACGTGGGATTTTGGATAATCCGAAAAAATAGCGTCCAGATCTGAAAAAAATGATCAAAAAGTGGTGTTTTTGGTCATTTTTTGACCGTTTTTGAGCCCTTTTTGCCTCTTTTTAGCCGTTTTTGAGGCGTTTTTTGGTTAAAAAAGCGGTATTTTCCTCAGGTGTTTGTTGTGCTTTTTGAGGGTTTATGAGCCGCATCAGACCACTAAAAAATCCCGTTTTTAGATTTAACTTGTCACGCTCACTCAGCGCTTCGGCTTGAAGCACATCCTGAAAACGACGAATCGGCTCAAAGCTGTAACCACATTCTGGCGCGAGTTCCCCTTGATTCATTAAGACCTCTTCACTCGGATACTTCTTGCAGAAGCTAGGGCGATCGAGGTAGATACCACAGCGGTTGTTGGGTTGTAGGTGCTTGCAGGTAAATTGAAGCCCTTCGCCAGAGTCATAAACCGGCGTAAAGTAAAGGTATTCGGGGTTTTCACGCTGAAGTTCTTTAAAGCTTTCGGCGTCCTTGATGACCATGTTTCCGTGAAGCAGGTAGATGTTGGTACAGCATTTTCCGCAGGTATGGCACTCACCGGTGCGCTTGTATTGCTTTCCAATCAGCTCCGCTTTTTGCCGATCGGCATCGGGCATAAATCGGTGAAATAGCCGGTTGATAGAGGCTTTTAGGTTGGATTGCAGTGTGGCCATAGTGCTATTGTATCGGCTTTGGAACGTGGATACCAGTGTTAGAAGGAGGTGAAAAAAAGGGCTTGAAAAACGTATGGCCTTGTTTAACAATATGACAAGAATTCGAGATGAATTCAGTCATTACCAAACTCTGGAACGGGCCGTAGCGCAGCTTGGTAGCGCACTACCTTGGGG
>CAYGPY010000071.1:0-11347 GCA_964351765.1 uncultured Vampirovibrionales bacterium | reverse complement strand
ATACATCGCAAAGTAAAACCCACCGGGTTTTAGCACGCGATTGATTTCGGCCACGGCCATCGTACAATCTTTCCACGGGTTACTGGTTGTGGTGCCACAATCAATCACGCAGTCAAAATGATTGTCGGGATAAGGCAGTTTGGTGATTGTGCCAACGGCAGCATGATTTACAGAAAAGCTGTCTTGGATTAAGCGTGCCTGTGTTCGTTTGATGGCGGTTTCCGAATATCAATAATAGAAAGATTACTAAAGCCTTCTCGGCATAAAAACCAGCTGTTGGTACCACTACCGCAGCCTAAATCTAAAAAAGCAGGTGTGCTTCGGTCAGGTATTTTATAGAAATGACGTGCGACCAAGCGAATTAAATATTCAGGCGGGTACTTCCCCCACTCCTGCGTTTGAAAGACACTTTCCCACTGGGCTTGAATAATATCCTGCTCAGTTGAACAGGCTGTGTCGGTTTGTGGTGATTGGGTGTTTGACATGTATCGGCTCATTTAGCGTGATTGTATAGTAGCTGTTCTCATTTTATTATACCGCCTATATGATTTTGGTACTGTGATGATAACGGTGGTGTGTTTGAGCCATGGTACTTATACTCTATATACGGACTTTGGTTTATAATTAGAGCCAATAAATAAGTATTAAATTTAATTTGTAAGGAGTGCAGACCATGAAAAAATTAATTGAAGGCAACCAGCGTTTTTTAAGCTCAATGAGTGCGGATCGTAAGGCGTTATTAGCTTCGTTTGCAAATGGTCAGCAACCTCCCACGTTAATGATTACGTGCTCGGATTCACGTGTGTGTCCTGAGATCTTTACTCAGTGTGAGCCTGGTGATCTGTTTGTTATTCGCAATGCGGGTAACATTGTGCCTAAGCATAAATTAGGTAGCCAAGGCAGTGGCGAACTTGGTACGATTGAGTATGCGGTAAAAGCATTGAAAGTGCAGCACATTATTGTATGTGGACACACCAAGTGCGGTGCGATGACAGGGTTGCTTGATGTTGAGGGCTTAGCCTCATTGCCTGATGTGAAGAACTGGGTGTGTGAAGCACAACACAGTTTAGACGCGGTTCACGCCAAGTGCTCTGTTGATGACTTGGATCAAGACACCAAAGTACAAACGATGGTGGAGCAAAACGTGGCGTCACAACTTGACCGCTTAAGAGCCATTGATTATGTGAAAGCCGCTATCGATTCAGGTTCACTGGCATTACACGGTTGGGTGTACAACATTGAAACCGGTGGTATTGATTGCTATAACCCTGATAAATCAGCCTTTGAATCCTTAGAGACCTGCACAAGCTCTGCGTGCTAGGCAATCTCGTCAATATCGGGATAGTTTAAAAAGCGACGTACAAACTCGTATAAAATTGGGCTGGATTGTTTCAGCTCAACGGGCTTTTTCATGAATGTTTCTGCCAGTACGGCTAAAAATTCCATGTGATTGGTGAGCGCGTACTCACCAATGGGGGATTCGCCTGTTCTGATCTTCTTGATTTCAAGATCACGTGCCCGAATGTAGATGTCAATTTCTTCATCGTTTAGGCCCGGCAACATCCCTTCGGATTCTTTTTCATCGTTATGAATGAAATCAAGCACGTGCATCAGTTCGTGGGCAATCACATCCAACACTTCGTGGTTGGGGCGAGCGCCCATCAAGACCTCGTCAATTGCAAACTCAAGAACACTCTCGTCCCCATTAAAGGTGGTGCGACCAAAGAAATAGGTTTCATCGTCGTGATCTTTAAATTCTTCGCCTTGATAGAGGTGAATTTCTAGGCCACTGGGTAAACAGGCGACCCATTCCAGTAAATCTTGTCGGTATTTTAAAACCTCGTTAAAGCGCAGCAAAATAAACTCTTCGGCCTGAAGAAAGTAGTCGTTGGGTTCATCCAGTTCTTCGGGTACGGCATCCGAGCCAGCAATGAAGTATCTGAAATAAAAACCCTCGCAATAATCGGCAGGTTCAATGGCCACGTGTGTTTATAGTCCATTCAGATAGGCAAACAGTAACGTTAAATAGGTTTGATACGAGTGTAGCAATTAATAGTTCTAACGATAAAACGCTATACCAAGCCCATATTTTAAGTCTACCCGTCAAAGGCTGATTGAACAATTAATCCAATGGGTTAGTCTAAGAAAAAAGAGCGTTTCCTTCGAAACGCTCTTTTTTTGATTGATCGTTGAGAGTGCGACGATTAGTCGTCTCTGTTTAAAATGTCTTGAATCAAACTGCCTGAGCCCGATGAATCGTTGGCCATGCTGAACAAGGCATCCATAGCACGTGGGTTTAAATGCAGTTTAATGAAATCATCCTCTTGGAAGTCAGGGTTTGGTGATGGGTGAAGGAAGTGATAGCTACCCGGTACACCGGTTCCACGAGACATACCAAATAAGGTTTTATGGATACGAGAACGATCATCCTCGGGATCCTTTCTCGTGTTTTCAAGAATCGCGCCATAGGCCATTTTAGAGGCAAAGGAGAGAGGAACACTGGCAAAGTCACCCATACCGGCAGCCAAGTTAAGAGGCATGGATGTACCGAGACTCACCAAGAAGAAACCTAGGCTTTGAGCACCTTTTCTAACGATAGTGAGGCCTTTAGGGTGGTGAATATCTTTTTCAGGGGCTTCGTAGTCATTTTCGTCCATGGTAAACACAAGCCCGTTTGGCAATGTGGCGATATCCACGTTAAGGACAATAAAACCAGGACGTGCAAAGGGTTGAGATACATCAGATTCAACCACGGTGCCGTGAAACTTCGTGCCTTTTGGAAGAATAAGGTCTTCGTATTCGTGGTCAAACGGAAGTACCGCATCAAACGTGTCACCCACTTCAACCGTGGTGGCGTTTAACGGTGTCTTTAATTGAACGAGAAGCGGGGATTTTAGTTTATCAATGGTTAACTTCTCAGTGCCATTGGTCATTGCTTCATGGTAGTCAGTTTTAGCAAATGAGGGTGTGATGAGTGTTGACAGTGTGAGTAGAGTAACCAGACTGAAAACGAATATTTTTTTGAAGAATGTGGATGTCGAACTCAACGTAGCTTTAGACATAGTAATGGAGCGCCTCTCTCTTGATTTTAAATCGATATAGTGGACTATAAACAGGGACTAAGTAATTAGATAGGCAACAAGCTAAGTAACAAGATAGCGTATTTATAGTGCATAACAGTCTTTCTAAAATACACTGAAAGTATTCGTTGCGCACGTTATTTTATATCTTTTTGATACAAAACCTCATAGAGTCAATCTGGGACGAACTTAATCTCTATTTTTAGAGGGTATTTGGCTTGTTATGCCTGGTTTTGATCGTGTTTAACGTAAACGTAAAAGATCGAACGCAATTCATTCCGTTTAGAGGTGTTTTAAGAGATAATAGAGCTTGTTCTACCTGAATAGAAACGCTTTAATGGGTATGTCACACAATAATGGGATGTATAAACATGGTTTATCACAGTCGTCTTACTCGGTATTGGGCCTTTATTTTGTTGGCTGTTACTCTAGTTTGCCAGTCTTCTAAGGTATCTGCAGAAGACGCTTCGATTGTTGTGCCTCAGTTTCCGGTTATGGTATCACCCACGCAGGTAAAAGCGATTAAAAGGTCCCCGGTTCGTTCTAAAAGGGTTAAGCCGACTTCAAAATCCACTAAAACAGCCACTAAGAATAGCGGGAAAAATACTGGAAAAGCCGTTGCAACCAAAAAAACAACAGCAAAAAACGATCCAACAGCCCTGTCGCCTTCGTTTACGATTCATTCGCCGATGCACCGACGGGCTCAAAAAGCACTGAAAAGCCTACCCAGCCAATCTTTAGCTTCTGAAGCTTATAATGCTGATGCCACCAAAGCCGTTACTCCGACACCACAGATGACTCCCACATTTAAAACGCAACCTGTTAAAACGGTGAAATCAGAGTTCTCTGCGAATCAACTCATGCATTTTCCTGCTCCTTTGACGGCAGAGGGCGAAAATACGTTAGAAGCCGCCACAATCGTCAATACAGGCAAAAATGAACCCGTAAAAGCAATGAAGACCGTCGAGATTATAACCACGCCTGTCACCGATTCGGTAATTATGCCTGCAGAGAACAAAACAGCGGTGACACCGATACAGAAGATTAATAAGACGACAAAATCACCACCTCCGTCTGTTACTTCTGCCGTCGTGACGACCCAGAAGCCAGCTGCATCGCCTACTAAAACCGGTGAAACAACGCATTTTAAAGCAACCGTGATGCCCGTTTCAACAAGAGACACAACCTTATCCGGAAAAACCCTCCCCGTGACGACGGATGATGTGTCAGAAGGCTCTGAAGCAACAGCGACAATCAAACAGCCGGATGCGATGTCGGCAATCACACCGTCGTCGACGGATTTGAAATCACCAGAATTACGCGCTGAGGTCGTTAAAATTGCGAAGCCTGCCATTAAAGGTGATATAGAAGCAATGGCTCGCATTAAAGAGATGGCCGAGATGGGCGTGCCTATGGCGCAGCAGTTTTTGTATTTCTACCGCTTAGCGAACTATTACTTTAGCGATGGCTCTGTTTGTGAAGATTGCTTGATGGTGGGTAAGAACAAAGGCACGTTTGTTTTGCTCAATACACAAGGCAAGCAAAAACAGTATCAATTTAAAAAGCTAAAAAAACGCCTTCGCAAGGAAGAGTATGCCTATCATCGTCATCATTTAATGGACAGAAAAGGCAATAAATATATCGGATTGCGTGAGTACCTGTTTACCCCTAAATATATGGTGTACGTGGATAAAGAGGGCAAGAAAATAAAAGTGAAGCAGACGGATATCCGCTTTTTGACCAACGCCAACACGGGTAAAATTATTGTGGATGATCTTTCTGATAAATCAAAAAAAACCTCAGCACCTAAGAAATAATACTTTTTTAATCAAATTATCTGCGTTATTACCAGAGAGAGAAGAAAATCATGTCTGACGAGCAGGACTGGAAAAATAAACTGTCTCCTGATGTGTATCACGTGACGCGTGAAAAAGGGACAGAGCCACCGTTTAGTGGCAAGTATAACGACTTTAAGGATACGGGGATGTTTGTCTGTGCCTGCTGTCAAACGCCGTTGTTTTCCTCAGAGCATAAATATAACTCAGGGTCGGGTTGGCCAAGCTTTTTTAAAACTGTGAATGCCACCGCTGTCAAAGAAGAGTCTGACAACACCTTTGGCATGGTACGCACAGAAATCGTGTGCCAGCAGTGCGATGCGCATCTAGGGCATGTGTTTAATGATGGCCCTGACCCAACAGGAATGCGTTATTGTGTTAACTCACTGTCTCTAGAGCATCAATCCTATTCAGATTGAATTGTTTAAGCTGAATTGATAACCTATCCCCGAAAGGGTTTAGGGTGGAATTTAAAGCTTTTTGATTTTATGTCGATATGAATAGCTGTGAGTTGTATATATAGAACCCCCTCTACTTAATACGGTGGTGTAGAATAGTATTTATATAAAAAGGTTGTTGATGTCGTAATTAACCCGTTGTTTATTTTTTATGTCAGAGATTCAAATTCAACATTATAAGCGCTGGTACGATCGTACCCCTGAGCTATCAGAAGCATCACGTGTGCTGATGCTTCTTCCTGATGAAATTACTGAAATTGTGTGCGAAGCCGTTGTTAAGATGGCAAATCGTGAATTTCAGGTAAAAGAAAAAATTAAAACCTTTCGCTCATTGGGTACTGATAAAGTGATGGCGCTGCATAAGTCGAAGAAGAAACAGCGAAAATACGATGATAGTCAGATTTTGCATAAGACCATGAACTATCTATATATTTTGTCGCATGCCAATCAAGATTATATGGCTCACCATATTTTAAAACTGATGAGCTATATTCAAGAGTATCTATCAACCGTAAAGACATTTAACGCTGAACCATCCATGGATACCATTGCTGAAATCACACAACAATATGTTGAACGGGGTAGTAAGGATGTTGAAAAGTTTTTAACCATTTTAAAAGAGCGTTTGCATCAAGAAATGCTTTTAAGAGACGATGATGACGCCATTGATTTTATTGAGGACGATTCAGGGATGAAAGTGGTTGAGACGGAGTAACCCTGACTGTTTTAAGTGTCTTTTTCGGCAAAGTGAATGGTGTAATCCACAATTTTTGAAATTTGATCGCGATGATTGAACTCTTCTGTTGCGATACGTTTGCCTTCATCAGAACATGTTTTATAAACACTTGTATCGGTTATTAACGTTTCTAAGTGCTTAATCGTTGTTTGCATGTCTTCGGGTTCAACAATAAAGCCATTTTTGTTGTGCTGAACAATTTCGGGGTTGCCACAAATGCGATCGGCAATCATCGGGATACCAGCTGCAGAGCTTTCTAATAAGGCATTAGGAAGCCCCTCGTAATACGTAAACAGGCAAGAAACATTAAGATCGGCATAGGCATCTGGCATCGTGGCGTAATAGCCTGTAATGGTTATCACATCTTGCAGGTTGTGTTGATTAATACGGGCTTGTAGTGTGTCGCGTGTGGGGCCATCACCAATAATCACGGCATGGATCTTTTTACCGTTAATGGTTTTATCGGGGTGTTTATTAACCAGTTCTTTTATCATATCGATAAAGAAGAGGTAACGTTTTTGCTTGGTAAGCCGTCCGACCATGCCAATTAAATGTGCATCAGGATCGATGTTAAACTCAGTGCGAAAACGTCCTTGCATCCCTGATTGAGCCCATTGAATATCGGTACCATTGTGAATGGTATAAATATTATCGGCTTGTGTTACACCATCACGAATCATCTGTTGGCGATTAAATTCAGCAACCGTAATAAAACTAGTGCCTAACAAGCTGACAAATTTTTCCATCATTTTTACGGCTAAATAGAGTTTAGATTGTTCACCAGCACCACGGCCTCGAACAATAACAAGTTTGTTGGGTACGCCACAAAACCATGCAGCAAGACAACCGAGCCCAATGAGTTTAACACCTGCGGTAATCATGCTTTTAGGACGTTCTTGCTTCATTGTTTTAATTAAAAACAAGAGTGTTCTGAAATCCTGAATGGGGTTAATTGCCCGCTGAATCAGATCGGTATTAATGCGTTTTACATTGATGCCGGTCTTTTCAATTTGATCACCAAGCCAGCTATCGTGTGTGTTAGAGACCAAAATGGCCTGCATATTCCGACGGGCGAGTTCATTTAAAATATGAAAAGTTTGACGCGTACCACCGCCATATTGATCTTCATGAATCAATACCATAACCGGTTCGGCCTTTGATATACCAGACGGTGCAACGTGAGTGGTTACATCGTGTTGGGTCTTATTTTCAGTGCTTGTGGTCATAGGGGGTTACTCAACTTAATTACGGTCGTTTCTTGATGTTGGCTTCTTGGCCTTGAGGACGAAGCGAAGAGGCTTTGACATGATTGACCATAGGGAAAATATTGACTAAATCGTCTTTTAATAGAACGCCTACTAACAGCCATGTATAGGCTGATTCAATAGGAGAGTAAAGTTTGTTATGCACCACGCCTGAAATGATAAATAAGAACATCAAGGCGAATGTCATCGAATAGCGAGGGCGCAGGTGAACAGGATTGGCTGTGAAAATACGAATCAGTGACATACCCATAAACCAGAAATAGGGGATGTAATACAAAATGAGTCCAATGCCACCAAAGGTGTTAAAGGTACTAATAAAGGTGTTGTGGGCATCCCGGTTTAGTGGGTACACAAAGAAGCGTTCCGAGAAAATACCATAGCCAAACAGCGTGTGTAAGAATTGACGAACGCCTGATGTGGCTTGGAGCTGAATGCCATCAAAATACGCATTCCACATGGCATAACGTTTTCCCATACCGGAATCAATCTTGTGCGAATCAAAACGCGTAAAGAAATCCAAGTCGAGTACACCGGCAAGAAAGAAAAACCAGCCACCTAATAGCGCACTTGAAAAGAGGAGATAGCCTAATATTTTGTATTGCTTGGAAGTCACCAAGCTGACAAGATAACAAATCCATAGCACAACACCCGCAACAATCGCACCACGGGTATAGGTTACTAAGAGAATAAAGATACTAAAGATAATCGACATCCACCAATACAGACGCCATTTGGGTTTCTGTTCTTCTTGAAGACCAACCATTAACAATGGAATGGAGATCACCACAAAGGGACCTAGACGGGTTGCGATACGCATAATTGAACTCACACGGAAGACACCTTCACCCATCATCTCTGAGAAGTGCAGGAAGAACTGAATCACACCCACAACAACAATCAGGTTAATAAAGTAACTTAAGTAGTAAATGGTGTTTTTAAGAAAGTTGGGATTGGTTTTAGAGAGGTGATAAATAGAAAGCGGAATATAAATAAGGTGATAAATAATCATCGCCCCAATAAGTGAGGATAACGGGCCAATCATAAAGACCATACCGTACGAAATCATAATGGGTTTATCAATAAAATTAATGAGAAACGACCCAATAAAGTACGTTGCCCCAATCACAAAGAAAGGTGCTAAAAAGAATTTAATGGTTGAATTTCGATTGGCGTATAGAATCCGAAGAAAATTGGGCAAGGTGATTAGTGCAACGGCTGGTGATGTTAAGGCAGGAGCCGTATCACCAAACAGCACGATGGCCGCCGTAATAATAAAACACAGAGAATCTTTTTTCCACAGATACATCCACAATAAAGGCACTGAAGCCATACAGCATAAGAACGTTGTGATGATCATTGGAGAGACTTTGTATTTACTGGTGAGTTCAGTAAAAAAGAGATAGAAGACAATAAAGGCAACAAGCATTACGAACGTCAACCCTAAAGCAATAAGGTTGACGTTTGAATTTTTTTCTTTGGTTTGGGATTGGAAAACCAACTGTCTCTCCAAATAAGTCGGGTTTATATTGATTCTACTCGTCGGTCAAGCCGTAGATAGAATCCATGTTTCTGAGGAAGAATGAACCTTGCAATGGCGGTGCAATCACACGAGAAATACGATACATAATTTGCTCGAATTTCTTACCAGTCTTGAGATCGGTGACCATAATTGTGTCATTAGGTTGCAATAAAATATCTTGCTTTTTAATATCAACCACAAGGCGCTTTAATGAGCCATCAGGATTGGCTCTGGCAACGATGACAGAGGATGTTTTAGCATCTTGGAGTAATCCACCCGCTTTCGAGATAGCGGCTTGTAGCGTCATTTCTACAGGCTTCATATACAAGATGTTGGGGTCTTTCACCAAGCCATGCACACGAATTGGGTATTCGTGGATACCTAGAGTAGAGTTTGCAACCAACTTAAAGGATGCGGGATCCATCATATTGGTATCGTGAAGACGCGGTACATACACCACATCGTTGGGATTGAGTGAGATATCGTTTTTAACGTTACCAAACACAACCAAATCAAACATATTAACGATTTTATGGTATCCAAGATCGTCGTTATAAATGTGGATGTTGCGCATATCTGAATCAGGGTTAAGACCACCTGAGTTAGAGATGGCTGTACTAATCTTTAAATCGTGCGATACGATGACTTCTTTTACTTCAGGAAGGTTGGCTTCTTTAGCAACTTGTTTGTAAGGCCCTGGGAATTTAACTGCACCTAAAACATATGTAAGTTGAGGGCGTGTATCATTAATTTCAACATACACTTCAGGATGGCGTAAATACTCACGAAGGGCTTCTGTAATTTCATATTGAACTTCGCGGCGTGCACGGCCATTTACATCAAACTCACCCACGTAAGGCATGTTAATGATGCCACTGGTGTTGATTTCAACGTTTCTTAGGGTGTATTGAGGCTGGCCTTTTACGTTGATGCTTATACGATCTCCGGGTGCTAGCTCATAATCAAAGGTTTTAATACCGGTTTTAAGCGGTGCCTTCATGCCAACGTTTTGGAAGCCGTCTTCGTTCTTACTGTTTAACGTTTCTGGGCGACTTTTGTACCAGCTTACAAATTCATCGCTGGTCATAATCAGAGCCGAGGTGCCGTCAAACGGGTTTTTATCATTGGGTAAAGCAAACGCCATTAAGCCTTGACCTGTAAACAGAGTCAAAGCAAGTGTGCATGCAATTACTTTTAGATTGTATAAAGAACGTTTCATACGAAAGGGTCCATTGATTTTTACTGTAATCTGTAATGTACTTAATAACCTAGGGTCATAACTAGGGGAATAAAATACTTCCGATAAGGTTCACAGCGCCTTCTTCAGCGGTGCGTTGGAAGGTACGGAGTGTTTTGGTAGGTGTGTTGAGTTTAGAAACACCCACCACAGTACCGTCAGCAATGTCACATACTGAGCCAGCTAGCGCGCCTTTTTCAGAGAGTGAGCTGTTGAACATAACCAGTTCGTACTGATCGGATTCAGGGATGATGTCTAGGATATGGGGATCAACATAGATGTTGCCACCGCTTCGATTGGGACTTAAAATGTGCAGGTTATCCATGCCAGGGTAGCAGTAGAGACTGAAATCAAGCACTTGAGCAATACACTCACGGGCTTCGATATCAGAGTCATAGGCATCAGCCCAATCTACTAACAAGGTCTTTTTACCGCGCTCACTAAACATCGTTGCAATTTGACGGGCAAACACACTTGGTGAATACGGACAGGCTGCATAACGAACACTTTCGCTATTGATTTCAGTAATACCGCTACCACTATCAGCGCCACACATGTGAACGATAGAGACGGTACGCATTCGGTTTTTCTTAATCAATACGGATAGGTTCTGATATAACTCTTTGAGTTCACTATCTTTAATGGCTTTACCAAAGCGACTGATTTCAGTAATAACAGGGATGGTATCCAAATCAATCACGCGTGGGTTTAGGTATTCAACCATCGCTACTGAGAACAGGGCCATTAACAATCCAACCACTAAGGCAGTAATCACAGCGTACTCAACACGTAGTGGAAAGATGTAATTTCTGTCAGCCGGAATAATGGCTGGAGAAATAATAGAGAAGGTACCTAGGTTGTTAATAATACCTTGGTCCATTTGATCATCATTTAAACGGCTAATTAATTTCTTTTCTTCAGACTCAAGGGAATTGAGCTTAAAGCGAAGGTCATCAATCTGGCGTTTGTTTGATGCAAGACTTGTAAAGTCAGAGTCTAAGCCTGCAATCTGAGCAGCATATTGGGACTTCTGACCAATCATACCGAGGTATTCAATGTTTTTAACGATGTAGTTTTTACCAAGCGCTTCATCAACATTACTAAAGTGAAGTTGCTCTTCTTTAAAAGGTTTGTCGTACATGCTTGAAACACGAGTAGCAATCAGATCTTTAGTTTGACTGATGGCTTCTTTTTTCTCAATCACAGCACTGTACTTA
>CAYGPY010000070.1:10725-11402 GCA_964351765.1 uncultured Vampirovibrionales bacterium | reverse complement strand
ACTGCATCTTCAGTGGTTTCAATGGTGGCTGAAAGCTTATCATCAGCGTCATGGTCATTCTCAAAACGCTCTACAATCGGTTCAATAAGAGGATCTACCGCCTTTTCTTTAATCTTCTTAGGCAGTACGGCTAATTTACCCATGGTGTTGCCGATAAAGGAAAACAACACATTTTTACGAAACAGATTTAAAACACGTTTTTTATGTTTTGGTAGTGGCTTATCATAATCAAGCGCTTCAGCAATAATATCTTGATCGTCATCACCCGCTTTAAAGTAGCTGGCATAGGTAATAAAGCGTTTTTTATCTTCGAGCAGATAGTCAGGATTTTCGGATTGCAACGCCGGCGTGTTAGCCAATTCAGGCGAGGCCTTTAAATCAGCGAGTGCCCGAATGCGGTCAGGATAAAAATCCCATTCAAAATCGGATTTAAAACTAGGGTGGCGTTTTTCTGCCAACCGATAGGCAACATCATAGACAAACTGAATTGCTTTGGGCTTCTCAGGCGCCTCCATCCAACTAGGGTGTGCCAAAGGTGACCCATGAAACGGTGTGGCTACAGTAATCACTTGCTCTACGGCACGATTCACTTCGTAGTTCTGCATCGCATTTCGTACCAGTAAACCACCTTCGCTATAGGCAAGGACCTTTAAGCGTTTATGTTCAAAGGCTTTGGC
>CAYGPY010000070.1:0-10715 GCA_964351765.1 uncultured Vampirovibrionales bacterium | reverse complement strand
GCTTTGGCCATCGATAGCAGTGTTTTTTCTAGTGATTTACTCAATGATTTCACGTTTTTGCTGCTGTCATACTGAAAAATATAAATCTTATAGCGCTCGTTAAATTCAGGTGTTTTTTCAACATGGTCGAGAAAGCCACCCCATTTACGGAGTTCCCCTGCGCGGGTGCCACCGATACCGTGTACCAGAATAAGCGGCTGGCGATCGCCTAGCGCCACTTTATCAAACGACACGGTGTGCTTAAAGATTTTTACTTTACGGGTGCTCTGTTGCACAGCGGGTGTCGTAATATGCTGCGCTCTACTGAGAATCGGTAAGGCTGTTGCAGCAAAAAAGCTGAGCATCATTGCGATACTCACGGCACGCTTTAATGGCGAACTCAATAAACGAATACTGGGAAAACTGAATTTCAATGGAAACCTCGTTGGATAAGAATGTCGTTGTGAAACGTGTACCAAGCACCCCGCACTTGATAAGTAAATGAGTCAGTGATAGTTGGATATACTTAGATAAAGTCGAAACACAAATCACCGTGAACACAATATGAACCCAATGTTACGCCTGAAGACCGAACGAAACACACTAAAGATACTATGTTTGATGGCAGGCGAAACTCTGTTTGTATTACCATTATGGTAAGTTTTTAATCATTTCGCATCAGCCACGAGGTGAATATTCGATCGCCACTTGGCTGACTGTGATGAAACCGTCACACTATAAAATGACGTTTTTTTAGAAGTCAATGTTCCTGAAACAGCCTTCTTATTAAGTACTATAGCATTTTAAGTTACAGAAAGCACATCTATGACAGCACAAACGCCACAAAAATTATCAATAAGCCTGCCACCAAAGCATGCTCACGATTTTTTCGAAGCAACACTCTATCAAACTTATACGGCGGTGGATTGCCTTAATGCAGCACGCCAAAAAGCAAGCGAAAAAGGGCTTTCCAAAGAAGAAACTGACGAAAAACTTTATCCCTACTTAATTCACACGGCAGTGCTTTTTGCCATGGCGCGCAACCAGTTGTCATTTCAGACGTTGTTTTCCCATCCTGATTACAAGAACTCCGGCCTTCAAGAGAAGATCAAGACCGTGCCCACCTATGCCCAGCAATATGCCTTGGTCAATAGCTTAAAAGACGATATGAGTGACCTGAGTGCCTGCCTAAAAGCCTTTTCGGACGACGCCTTAGGGCTGCAACGTATCAATCCATTCTACGCCAACTTTCAGCGCTTGGGTGTTGGGCATCCTGAGGGTTCTAAAGCCGAATCTATATCTCACGAGCCTTTAGATATTAGCTTTCAGCCTGTTCCTGTCGATGTGCAAAACATTGTCGATGATTTAATCTCGGCTTGGGATGCCTTGGTAGGCGCCTTTAATCGGAACTTGAACAGCTAAAATCAAGGCTAGACAAGCTTTATTTTCAATTCTTTGCATAGCTATTTGCATGAGAGCCCCACTTTCGTATAATATTGGCCTCAACCAACTTATTCCTGTATAGAGAGATTTATAGAAAGAAACCATTATGAGTTTACCTAAAGTTGCCTATTTCTGTATGGAAATGGCTATCGATCACACGCTTCACACCTATTCTGGTGGTCTCGGCTTTTTATCGGGCAGCCATATGCGCTCGGCTGGGCACCTCAAGCTTCCTATGGTGGGTGTCTCCGTCTTATGGAGCCAAGGCTATGGCGATCAACAATTTGGCGCCGATGGCAATGTTGAAATCGTTTACAACAAGCGTACCTACAAGTTTTTAAAAGATACTGGCATTACCGTTGATGTATCTATCTTTGGGCGTAACGTTAAAGTAAAAGCGTTACTTTTAGAGCCTGAGATTTTTGGCACCGTGCCTATTTATTACCTCACCACTGATTTTGAGGGTAACCCTGAAGAAGATCGTCAGCTTACCTATAAGCTCTATGACGGTGATCAACATACTCGTATCGCCCAAGAAATCATTTTAGGTATTGGCGGACTCCGTGTACTGAAAGCGGCTCACGAGGATGTGGACTTGCTTCATCTCAATGAAGGCCATGCGTTACCAGCCTTGTTTGAAATGCTTTCCGACTTTGGTGGTGATATTCAGAAAGTAAAACAACACGCTGTGTTTACAACACACACACCCGTTGCTGCGGGTAACGAAACACACCCTGTGCACTTGCTTGCTGAAGCAGGCTTCTTTGGTAGTGTCCCTGTGGATCAAGCCATTCGATTGGGCGGTGGTGATGACTTCTCACTCACCGTAGCCGCATTGCGTATGTGTCGTATGGCCAATGGGGTGTCCCAACTCCACGGCTTGGTGGCCAACAACATGTGGCAATGGGTGGATAACCGCTGTCCGATTACAGCCATTACCAACGCAGTGAATTTAGAATACTGGCAAGATCCTCGTATTGCCCATGCTCGTAGCGATAAAGAGCTGCTTTCTTTAAAGCGCAGCATGAAGCAAGAGCTGTTTCATTACGTCAAAAATGCCACGGGCAAAACCTTTGATCCTGATGTACTCACTATTGTGTGGGCGCGTCGATTTACGGAATACAAACGCCCAGCCTTAATTTTCCAAGACTTTGAACGCGTTAAAAAGCTCTTTGAAGGCAAGAAAATCCAAATGCTGTATGCCGGTAAGTTTCACCCGCAAGACACCAAAGGCCGTGACATCTTTAACCAGATTATTGGCTATTCAAAAGAAATCGATAACCTCGCTATTCTCAGTAATCCGGGTTACGAGCTTGAACTCAGTGGCTTGATGAAAAAAGGGTCTGATATTTGGCTCAATACGCCAATTCGCCCATTGGAAGCCTCAGGCACCTCAGGGATGTCGGCTAACCTCAATGGTAGTGTTCACTTCTCCATCTATGATGGCTGGGCTGTGGAAGGCACGTATCATCACATCAACGGTTATCTGATTAACCACGGTAGTGAGCATGACCATAACCTCAACCCTGAAGATCGTCAGAAGAATGACTATCACTCGATGATGGACATCCTTGAAAATGATATTATTCCAACCTATTACAATGACCCCGCACGTTGGGCTGAATTAATGCGCCAATCCATTCATATTGCTGCCTCTTACTTCAACTCCGACCGTATGGCCGTGGAATACTTCACGCGACTTTATAAAAACGTATGCTTGTAACAAAACCCTCATCTTGTTTGGGTTGACGCATAAGTAAAAATCCCCCTCTATGTTAAAATGAGTCGTTAGAAGAACCGGCATTATTTAAGATAAATGCGATCTGTTCCAAAATCAGTTTTAGAGTGTTAATGCGGTCTGTTAATTTTATCCACCACGGTAAAATTCAGCATCAGAACCTTAACACCAGACCAATGGGAATCCCCACCGGTGATTAAATTTATAAACGTCAGTAAAACCTACGGTAACGTCGATGCTCTGCGCGATTCAAACTTTGAAATCGAGCTGGGTGAGTTCGTCTTTTTTGTGGGGCCTTCTGGTGCGGGTAAGTCCACTATTATGAAAATGATCTACCGTGAAGAAGTGGCCTCACAAGGTACGGTACTTGTCGGTCGAGTGGATGTCTCTAAATTGCAACCGCATCAAATCCCAAAACTTCGACGCCGTATGGGTATTGTCTTTCAGGACTTCAAACTGCTTCCACGTCAAACCAGTTTTGATAACGTAGCCTACGTATTGCGTGCCTTAGGTGTTGGCCCCAATGAAATCCGTAAGCGTGTTCTAGGCGCACTAAAAGTTGTGGGCCTCATTGATAAAGTCCATGCTACGCCTGAAGAACTTTCTGGTGGTGAGCAACAACGTGTTGGTATTGCCCGAGCCATTGTCAATGGGCCATCATTGGTTATTGCTGATGAGCCTACCGGAAACCTCGATCCAGAAACCTCACTCGATATTATGAATTTGCTGGAACAGATTAATCAACGTGGCACCACCATTTTAATTTCCACACACAACCAACAAATCGTAAACCAAATGCGTAAACGGGTTGTGGGCCTTAAGGATGGTGTTATCATTCGTGACGTGGTTGAGGGAGCCTATCACTTATGAGTAATACGATGATGGACACCCTTGCAACCGATATCCGTATTTTAGGTCGCATTTTACAAGAAACCGTAAACGGCATTAAACGCACCAGCTGGATGAACTTGGTGATTATGGTCACCATGGCCTCGATCTTGAGTATTTTTGGTACGTTGTTCTCCTTCTTTATTGAGAGCCAACTCTTTTTAGAGAACATTGGCACAGGGATGAATATCTCAGTGTATCTGAATGATGGTACAGACCCTGATGCGACCGTGCGTGAAATCAAAGATATGTCCTACGTGAAAAAGGTGACGCTCATCACCAAGGAGCAGGCCTGGGAAGAAATGAAACAGAGTTATCAAGTCCCTGAAGTGGATAACCCACTGCCTAACACCATTCACGTTCAACTCACTGATCAAGCCTATATCGAAAGCACCGCAGATAAACTGTCTCAGCTTAATGGGGTTGAGAACGTGAACTATGCCAAGCGTATTTTAAAACGTCTGGATGGGGTCAGTAAGATCTTCTCGATCGTCGGGATGAGTGTGTCCTTATTTTTTGGCATACTCACCGTCTTTATTATTAGTAATACCATTCACCTGCTCATTCAGGCGCGAGCCCAAGAGATTGAAATTTTACGCATGATGGGTGTGGGTAACTGGTATATCCGACTTCCGTTCCTCTTTCAGGGGGCCATGTATGGCCTTGTGGGGGCTGCTATTGCCTTTATACCACTGCAGGTGGTTCAGCATTATATTGCGCAATTCTTTCTCACCTTCCAATTTTCAACCAGTGGCTACAGCACCAGTGTGGTCGCGCTCATTTTGATTTTAATGGGTATTTTAGTTGGTGCTGGTGGTGCCGCCATTTCAGTTCACCGCTTCTTACGGGTCTAAACGCAATACCTTATTCACTCAACTCCTCAATCTCAATGATGCCTCATTGAGCCGTTTAATGCTTTAATAGCATTATGGATAACCCTTCACATCAAAACACTTCTAGCAGTGCCTCACTGCCTTCTATCGGAGCACTCAAAGCGCGTCTTGGATCGTTGGTGGCCTTTCTCGACTTTAGAGACCGCTTGGGCTTAAAAACAGAGGAAGCCAGTGAGAAGTACAAAGACCAAATGGTGTGCAAGGCGGGTTGCAGCAGTTGTTGCAAAGGCGATTTTAAAATCAGTCCTCTTGAAGGCTTGCTGGTAAAAAAAGCCGTTGAAGAACTCACGCCTGAAACCCAATCAATCATTGTACAGAACCTCGCGAATCACGATCCGAATGTCTGCCCATTGTTGGTGAACGATCAATGCAGTATTTATACAGAGCGCCCAATCTTGTGCCGTATTTTTGGTTTTCCCATCAGTAACGGCGAGACCATTGCCACATGCGAACTCAACTTTACTCAAGCGCAAAACAAAACCTTTGAAGCCCAAGCCTTTAGTCAACCAGCCATTAGTGAAAGCTTAAACGCCATCAATCAACTCTATCTAAGCGAAGTAAACCATCCCTTGGCACAACAGCATACTGACAATACCGACGCCGACACGCCGATAGACATCCCCAGCTTTACCATCTACGAAATACTCACCAGCTAAAAAGCACAGCCTATACTAATCATTAGGGTTAAACGCTTTTTCTAATCGATCGTGCGCCATATTCAGTGCTTTCACTTTATCATTCGTCTCCGCATCATTTTGCACCGAAGCATCGCCCGACAGATAAGGGCGAACTTTTTTTAACCATGCTGGACGCACGGTCTCTCTATAAAACTGCTCATTAGGTAAAACAATGGGTGGAAGTGTCACACCCAAGAGCTTTGCACTGCGCTCCAGCTCTTTACGTTGAGGCGATGAGGGAGAGCGCAGGCCTTCAGGCAGCATTTTATCAATAGTAGACTGCACCTTATCTAAAACCGTCTCCACCAAGTCCTCAAGACCTTGTTTGATCCAGAGCGAGAAGGCAGTAATCATATCATTGAGAAGGGTTCGGATATCGGTGGTGCCACGATCGGATCCAGAAAATGGGCTTGAAGGCACGAGTGCCGCCGAATTTCCAAAAACAGGCGTAGGGGTTACAAGCTTCTTCGCACGTTCCAAAACAGGTGTTCCAGATGGCGCCAGAACACTTGATGTTATTACGTTTCGATTGTATTGAGTTTGAATCAAAATGAGTTCCTAACCCTTAATAAACAGAGGTAAAAAGCACTAAGCTCTATTTTAAGTACCTCTATAAAACAGTAAACCCCCTGACGTGTCAAAATTGCGCAACATTTTTTAGCGCGATAGTTTGAAGCATATCGATTTTTTGCTACACTGAAGCCATTATTTACTACGCTTGTCAGCAATTTACAGTATTAATCAAAAGAGCCTCGACCCTATGCCTCAAGACACCCTTTCTCAAGAAACCGCGACTAAAAAAATCTACATCGAAACCCTTGGCTGTCAGATGAATTTTAACGACAGCGAAGTGATGATGGGCATGCTCGCCAACAAAGGCTTTGAACCCACTGACATCAAGGAAGAAGCCGATGTCTTGGTGGTAAACACCTGCCAAATCCGAGGCTCTGCTGAGGACAAAGCTTACAGCCGTTTGGGTTATTTTCAAAAAATGAAGAAAAAGAATCCGAGCCTTAAAATCGCCATGGCCGGTTGTGTAGCCCAACAAGCCAAAGATAGCGTATTTCAGCGTATGCAAGGCGTGGACATTGTGTTTGGCACGCAAAATATTCACGAACTGCCCTCACTACTTGAACGCGCTTATCAAGGCGAAACTAAAATCTTGGCTGCCGACAGGCAAAAACCCCGTAACACTTACGATTATTTTGAAGATATCACTCCCGTTCGCGATAGCGACATCAGTGCATGGGTATCGATTATTGAAGGCTGCGATTACTTCTGTACTTACTGCGTTGTACCCTACACCCGTGGCCGGCAAATTAGCCGCCATCCTGACTCGGTGATTGAAGAAGTGACCAAGCTGGGTCAGTGGGGCTTTAAAGAAATCACGCTCTTGGGTCAAACCGTGGATTCTTACGGAAAAGATTTTGACGAGGACAGTAAAGCCAAGGGTTATACGCTCGCAAATTTACTGCGTGCTCTAAACGAGATTGAAGGCATTGAGCGTATTCGATTTATGACCTCTCACCCACTTGACTTGAGTGACGACATTATTGATGCCGTGGCAACGCTCCCCAAGGTCTGTGAGAACATTCACATCCCGATGCAAGCCGGTGATGACGACATGTTAGAGCGCATGCGCCGAGGCTATACCAGTGAGGAATATTTCACACTGGTGAACAAACTTTACGAACGCATTCCGGGTGTTGCTGTAACGGGTGATTATATTGTGGGTTTCCCTGGAGAGACCGATGAACAATATCAAAACACCGTAAAATCGGTGCGACGGTCTGGCATTGATATGGCCAACACCGCAATGTACTCCGCACGAGAACAAACCCCCGCAGCCCATTGGGAAGCCAAAGGCGAAGAAGTTTCGAGCTCTCTTAAGAAAGAACGTCTGCTTGAATTGAATGTTGTGATTGGCGAACAGTCCGCCCGCATTAATCAAACTTATGTGGATAACGTTGTTGAAGTCCTTGTTGAAGGCAAAAGCAAGCGTAATCCAGATCGCCTAACAGGACGTACCCGAACCAACAAGGTAGTGAATTTTGAAACCACGATGAGCGATGATGACTTAGTAGGAAAATTTGCACGTATTCACATCCAAGGAAGTTTACCGTTTAGCTTAAGCGGTGTGCATGTCTCTAATGACACCGCATTGTCTGATAAATCTGAATACGGCTACGCCAGCTTAATGGCAACAACGGCTGCAAACTAATGCGTAGCACTGTTTATTTGGGATTGGGGAGCAACCAACCCTTTGAAGGCTTTGACCCTGAACAGGTTCTTCAGCGCGCCATCCAAGTACTGCGTGATTCTGGTGGCATCGATACCGTCACTGAGTCAACGTGGTATCAAACCAGCCCCGTGGGTGATGTTAATCAACCTGATTTTACCAATCTAGTTTTGAACATCACAACATCATTATCACCACACAACTTATTAGAAACATGTTTGGGTATTGAACGTTTATTTGGTAGAACTCGACACGCGGATAATCAAAATGCGCCTCGCACGCTTGATATTGATATCTTGTTTTACGACGACATCATTCTCAATACCGACACACTCACTCTGCCTCATCCACGTGTTCATCAACGGCTCTTTATGCTAGAGCCACTGCGCTCCATTGCACCCGAATTAACACACCCAACACTGCATCAAAGCATTGTTGAGCTCACAAAGCACGTAAAAGAAAACAGCCTTGAAACACTCAAGCCCGTTTTATCAAAACATTATTTACCCAAATCCTTGGAAATCGTGTAAAACCTTAACTGTGGATTGGGCCAATATGTCTTGGTGCTTTTTGTAGAGGTTCTTGAAAATGAACAGTCGGTTCTTCTAAATGATCTTTATCAGCAATGGCATCCATATAAAAACCATATTTTTCAACCGCCGCTTCGGCACCTTTATGGATGCTGATCTCTAATACGGATTGAACTTCAGACAACATAATTGCTTTTGATTGCTCAATACAATATTGCTCATAGCCGTAAAGAATATGCACAGGCACAAAAAGTTGATGGCTTATGTCTTCACCCGTTTCTTTTGGCAACGCCTGCATCATCTCTAAAGCCATTGCCAATGTAGGAGAACGATCCTCCCAACGACGTGCCGACGCATTACTGGCCTGCAACAAAGCATGCACAGCACGGTAACGCATGCGCTCTTCGGGACTCGAAATCGCTTGCTCAACAAGGAATACAGCGGTGTTAGCCAGCATGTCCACTGATTCTGATGACATGGTTTCTAAACACGATAGAATCGCGGCCAAATAAAAATCATCATCATACCATCGATCGCTTTTACTATCGGCTTGCCAGCCCGACTGAGGCTTAGGTGAAGTCGATACGTCTAATTGCTTCAACTGATCGAAGTAATCTGGTAAGTCATTACGATGATCAACATGATGACTAACATTATTATTGTGGTTTAAATGTTCCACAGTATTATTTCCTATTCAATTTTTAATAACCAACCCAATGTTAAAACCACTAAAAATCGTTTTAACGTAATCGTGACTAAACTCGAAGCGTTTGCTATATGATGCTCCAAATAACCGTCATTATCGTAATGACTATAACTTCCTAACTCGAAAAAAATCTGATGAATTGACGAGACGATCACAATAACGATTTATCTCGACATAATATGTTTCGTCAGAACAACCAATTACTTTAGCCAAAAAGAGCTATTTGTAAATTTTTAGTAACAGATGAATACCCTTGCCCCATCCTAACCAAGCCTGTTACTCACTAAAATCGAGCTGTTGAGACCCGCCCAGCGTCAAGGTATCAAAGAAGTCTACCGCAGCATCATCCCCATCTTTAAAGGCTTTTTCCACCAATTTAACAACATGTTCAATGCGGACATCAATACCCTGTGCATCACACCAATCCGTATATTCCTTCACTAGCAACGAGGGTTTATAAAGCACCTTTGCCACAACCACTTTCTCATCGGTTGTTAGCGAATATAAAAGCGTGAAGGCACGCTTTAATTCAGGATCCGCATCGTACCAACGACGGTTATCACTTGAGCGGGCTAGCTTCATCAGCTTTTCCCACGCAATGTCTTTTACAAAAGAGCGTTTCCCTTTAAATTCAACCACTTCTTGGCATAACAGGTACAACAACCGAGCGAAAAGCCATTGGATTTCATCATCCATTTGCTCAACCGACAACACCATTTCACTCACATAAAAATCAACATCATACCAACGATGAAAGCGATTCGTCGTCTTTGATGATTCAATTTGGATTGCATTGTCTTGCGTCATGGTAGATACCCCGTTTGTAATGAGAACCATAGTTCATCAAAAATACTTGTTACACCCCTATAAAACCCGAACAAAAGTTTTATTGCTTAAATTCCACAATGGTCTTACCATCACCACCGTCCGTTGCTTGAGCTGGGTAAAACCGTTTTACATAACCCGCTTCACTCAAGTAGTTTCGAATTTCACTTTTAAGCGCCCCCGTACCCAAGCCATGGATAATACTCACCTGATCATAATTACACAGCATGGCATCATCTAAGAACTTCAGTACCTGATCGAGCGCCTCATCGACACTGCATCCGCGCACATCACAACTACTGTTAATATCTTTAACAGGGCGTGACGAGCGATTGGAAGAAGAAGCCGCATGCTGGCTTTTCTTGCTACTCGGTGTATTTGATGCTGCTTTATTTTGACGTAAAAAACAATCTTTTTTTCGTTGACGACTTGACGGTGGCTTTTGCAAATCGTCAAACGGAACCGACATTTTCATCAAGCCCACTTGCATCGTCACCGTCTTACCCTGTTCGTTAATATCGATGATTTCACCCAAGACGCCTAATTTTTTACTAAACACCTCTTGACCAATTTTAAGTTCCCCAGCCACAACTTGGTGGGCATCATGCAAATTATCTTCTGAATCACGAAAAACATTATCAGACTGGTTTTCAAGATTGGCGACCTTACCCAAAAGCTTTTCAGGATCACGCACGTCTTCAGTCAATGCAATTTTACGCAAGCGTTTCAGTTCTTTTTCAACCGAGTTCAAACGGTTTTTCAAACTTGCTTTAAATTGTTTTAACGACGTCCGTTTT
>CAYGPY010000069.1:6538-11422 GCA_964351765.1 uncultured Vampirovibrionales bacterium | reverse complement strand
GGCCACAATGCGCAGGGCGTCAATATCAAGGCCGGAGTCAGTTTCATCCAACACGGCTAGTTTTGGTTCAAGCACCGCCATCTGAAGAATCTCGTTGCGCTTTTTTTCACCGCCACTAAAGCCTTCATTTACCGAACGTTGATGCAGAAGATCGGCTGACATTTCAACCACACTCGCTTTTTCATCTAGCAGTTTATCAAAGGCAGCTTGATCCAATTCAGGCTGGCCCAAATGTTTTTGTTTAGCGTTATAGGCCAAGCGCAAAAACTTAGCGTTGTTCACACCCGGAATTTCAACCGGATATTGAAAGGCCATAAACACGCCGTCACGAGCACGTTCTTCAGGTTCTAGCTCGGTTAAGTCTTTGCCTTCATACTCAACCGTGCCACCCGTTACTTCAAACGCAGGATGACCTACAATCACTTTAGCAAGGGTGCTTTTACCAGACCCATTGGGTCCCATAATGGCGTGTACTTCGCCGGCTTTTACTTCAAGGTTGAGCCCCGTCAGGATTTGATTTCCGTCACGGACTTCAGCTTGTAAATTCTTGATACTTAACACGGTGTGTTCTCCTAGAAAAATAAAACTTAAAACTTAGATTTAAAAAACTTAAAATAAAGCCAAAACTACCCAACGGAGTTCTCTAATTTCAACTCCAACAACTGGGTGGCTTCATTTGCAAACTCAGCAGGAAGCACGTTAAACACTTCTTCGCAGAAACCGTTGATGATACTGGCAATCGCTTCTTCGGTACCAATGCCACGCTGCAAGAAGTAGAACAATTGATCTTCGTTAATCTTACTGGTAGAGGCTTCGTGCTCAACTTGCGCTGAACGATTAGCCACATCCACGTACGGATAAGTATTAGCGCTGCACTCGCTACCAATCAACATCGAATCACACTGGGTGTAGTTCCGAGCATTGTCAGCGCCTTTTTTAACCGAGACCAAACCACGGTAAGAGTTCTCTGATTTACCCACCGAGATCCCTTTACTGATGATACGACTACGGGTGTTTTTACCGATGTGAATCATCTTGGTGCCAGTATCGGCTTGTTGCAAGTTGTTGGTTAAAGCAACGGAATAAAACTCGCCCATCGAGTTGTCGCCTTCTAAAATACAGCTTGGGTATTTCCAAGTAATGGCTGAACCGGTTTCAACTTGGGTCCAGAACACTTTACTATTCTTGCCTTTGCAATGGGCACGCTTGGTTACAAAATTGTAGATACCCCCCTTACCAGTTTTTGGATCGCCTGCAAACCAGTTTTGCACGGTGGAATATTTAATCTCCGCGTCTTCGAGAGCAATCAATTCAACCACAGCAGCATGCAATTGGTTTTTATCAAATTTAGGAGCCGTACAGCCTTCAAGGTAGCTCACGCTCGCGCCGTCTTCACACACAATCAAGGTGCGCTCAAACTGACCACTGTCTTCGGTGTTAATTCTGAAATAGGTGGACAGTTCCATTGGGCACGTTACGCCTTTAGGAATAAACACAAAGCTACCATCGGTAAACACCGCTGCGTTTAATGCAGAGAAATAGTTATCGGTTACAGGAACAACCGTACCCAAGTATTTTTTAATCAACTCAGGGTGATCTTGCAAGGCTTCACTAAACGAGCAGAAAATAACGCCGTGTTTGGCTAAATCTTTTTTAAAGGTGGTTGCAATCGAGACGCTATCAAAAACCGCATCCACAGCCACGTTAGACAAGCGCTTTTGCTCAGACAATGGCAAGCCTAGTTTTTCAAACGTGGCGAGCAATTCAGGATCAACATCGTCCAAGCTTTCTAGTTTTTTCTTGGGTTGCTTGGGTGCTGAATAATAGGAGATATCTTGATAATCTATGCCTGGGTAATTCACATCAGCCCAATCCGGCTCGTCCATTTTAAGCCATTGTGCATACGCCTTTAAGCGAAACTCAAGCATCCACTCTGGCTCGTTTTTCTTTGATGAAATTAAGCGAATGGTATCTTCAGAAAGCCCTTTAGGAATCGTATCGGTATCGATATCGGTTGTAAAACCAAACTTGTATTCCTGATTGGCGAGTGATTCAAGTGTACTCATAGTGAGTGGGTTATCCTTTTAGTGATTAATTTTAATAGCTAGAAAACTTAGTAATGAACGTCCATAAACTGGCAACTCTCTGTGCATGATGTGGTGGGTGCTCCGTCCGTACAAGGAGAACAAACGTTATCCAGCACATCAAGGCGACCTTGAACATCTTTTTTCATTTGCTTTAGTTGCTTTTGTTTGTCTTCAATAATTTCTTTTTGACTCTCAAGGGATCGGCGTGTCATCTCAACCTGCTTTTCTTTATTGCAGTTGAGCGATTCACTGTACGCACCGAGAGTCACTAAAATTTCTTCAAGCGAGTAGTTTAAATCCTGTAAGGCAGTAATAGCACGAATGCGTTTTTGAGCTTGCTTGTTATACAAGCGATACTTACCCGTGCTTCGTTTTACAGGGCCAATCAAATCCATCTCTTCGTAATAACGCAACGTGCGCACGGTAACATCACACAATTTAGCCAATGCGCCAATGGTTAACAAGTCCTTCTCGGCTTCGGCGCAAGAAGAGACAGTCGTTTCAATTGTGGACGTTGACGATGCCACAGTGGTGATGACCTCTGTTTCAGTTATTGTCAGTGATTGTTGAGAATATCAGTGAGAACTGTTTTGATTTTTTGAATATTTTCTGTCAAAAACACGTTGAGAGTTAGGCAGTAAGCACCCTTAAAACAAAGGGATTTACCATCTATTCTTAGAATACTACACCCTAACGTTAACGTCAAGGTTAATGTTTGATCTTTTTGACTGTTCTCTACCCCTGTCAAAAGAGGGCTAAAACACCTCTTTGAGCGATTACGGCTATTGTCACAAGAGCATGTAGCAGAGTCAAGCCAACACCCCTTTTTAGCTCTCAATCGTTTACAATACTAGTAATTGAGGTATAAGAGACGTAGGAAGCGCTTTAAACATAAGCTGATTCGATTGAAACACTGTACGAGGCATCATCCACTATGAATCAAAATCTAATGATATGGCTATGGGTTTTTATTTTTCTGATCACCTTTATTTTGGCCACCATTTTTTATGGTGCCGAAGATCCTGATATCTATGTGGAAGCCTATCGCCCCAACATTGAGCAATCCAACAGTCGTAAAGCAACGCAACGTAAACGAAATGCATCACGCAGCACAAGAGATAGCCGTCGAAACAGTAGCGAACCCAGTGCCCCTGGCTTAAGAGAATCCGACATCAAAAAGAAACGCGGCAACCGCTATAACACGTTTTAAGGATTTAAAACTCTTACCTTACCCGCTTGCTCTTCAATATACTCTGTTAGTTCTAACATATTATTAAAAGAAGCACTTGGTATTCCTCTCTAATACGTTTCGTAATACCAAGTGCTTCTTTTATAAAGTGAATCGTTTCTCTCTCAATCCTATCGTTCAATATATCAGATTCTATAAAGTCAGATTCATAGCTAATTCTATTTTTTGCAATCTTTAAACTTAAAGGAAAATCCAAAATATTAATTAACAAATCTTGCTTAAGATTCTTATACTGGTTACTTTCCGGAAACTCTTCAATATCAGGAATACCGGAAAGAAGATCACCTACTAATCCTCCTGAACCATAAGCATTAAAATGACTTTGTAACTTATCACAACTATTAACCGTATACTCTTCAAATAAAAAAGCCAGCCTCATTGCTAAAAAATCAACACTAGCCTTTGTTTTAGACTTATCACGCCACCATTCTAAAGCAGCAGCTCCAATTCCACCCCCAAGAAATGCCGAGCCTGACGTTAGAAAAAGTTCTAAATTACTCATTAAAACGTCATGTCCATATTATCGATGAGGCGTACATCCCCTACTTGGGCTGCTATTAGAACTTTTGTTGAGGCATCCAGATTGGGCATTGTATCGAAGGTGGTTTGATTCACCGATTCAAGGTACTCCAACTCAAACAAGGGATACACACGGGCAAAGTCATTTTTAACCGACTCTAAGACATCAGTAAACGTGTCTTTTGTGTTGATTAGTTCACCTTGATTGGTTTTAACGTGTTCACGAAGACGGTTTAAAATTTGGCTTAGCAGTAAGGCCGCTTGTTGTTCATCGTCGCTCTTTAAGTACGCATTGCGTGAACTCATGGCCAAGCCCGATTTTTCGCGCACGGTGGGCGCGCCATAGATTGTTATTGGCATGTTTAAGTCTGATACCATCCGACGAATCACGGCCAGTTGCTGGGCATCTTTCTCGCCAAAAATCGCCACGTCCGGCTGAATAATGTTAAATAGTTTTTTAACCACAGTGGCCACACCCGTAAAGTGTCCCGGACGAGCCTTACCGCACAAACGATGGGTTAAGCTCTCTGGAGGAACAACCCGCGTTTGCTCCGTTTGTCCGTTTGGATACAGCACATCATCAGTAGGAATAAACACCACATCCACACCCAATTCATCGCAAAAGCGTTTATCTTGCTCTAAGGCTTTTGGGTATTTGGCATAATCCTCATTCGGGCCAAACTGCAATGGGTTCACATAAATCGACACGGCAACCGTATCGGCCATTTCACGCGCCAATCGAAATAAACTTAAATGCCCCTCATGCAATGCACCCATCGTTGGTACCAAGGCCAACGTACCCACACGCTTTTGTCGATACGCACGATAATCTTCCACCGTATGAAGCACGGTCATTGGCAGGCGAGATATCAAAGACGATTCACACGATTTAGCTGCGTCTGTTTTATCTTTAGGCGTCTCTAAAATGTTATCGTTTAAAGTCACGTCTCAATCTCAAATTCAATCAAACGAGTCATCCATACCAATTTAGCCTACCGGCTTTACCAGTTCATCCATCAAATTTGATAG
>CAYGPY010000069.1:0-6528 GCA_964351765.1 uncultured Vampirovibrionales bacterium | reverse complement strand
CTCGGCCTGCTCAAGCTCTTCGGCTGTGGGCGCGGCAGAAAGTTGCTTTGTCATAGCCTCTTGACGCTCGTCAGTCAGGTGCTCACCGAGCTTTACTTTGTTGGAGGAAGAAGGGAAGCTCATCAAATCAACCTTACTTTCACGCACGGGCTCAATCATTGCAGGTGTCTTTTTTGCAGTCACCAATGACTGCAATTGTGCAATCAACTCAGGTGACGCCGGAAAGGCCTCACTGGTATTGTGAGGGAAATGGCCTGCCTGCACATCAGCGGCATAGCAGGTTACAGCTTGCTTTACGAGCTTTTGGCTGTCTAGGTATTGACGGACAAAGCGTGGGGTTAAATCACTATAGCGACCCAATAAATCATCCACCACTAAAATCTGACCATCGCATCCGTTACCGGCACCAATACCAATGGTAGGAATATCTAAAGCTTTACTAATCCAATGCGCCACTTCAACGGGCACCATTTCAAGAACAAGTGCAAATACACCGGCTTCTTGCAGTGCAAGAGCATCCTGCATTAACTTCGCGGCAACGGCTTCGGTTTTACCTTGTACCTTGTAGCCACCCAAGGTATTGACGGATTGCGGTGTTAAACCTAAGTGGCCCATCACCGGAATACCGATTTCGGTTAAGTGTGCGATGGTGTCGACAACGAGATCCGTTGCGCCTTCAATTTTAACGGCCTGTGCGCCACCTTCTTTAATAAAGCGGCCTGCGTTTGAAATGGCGGTGGGCTTATTCACTTGATAGCTCATAAAGGGCATATCAGCCACAACCATATTGGTTTTAGCCCCGCGTGTAACCGCTTTAACGTGATGAAGCATCTCGTCCATCGTGATGCTCAAGGTGTCATCATGACCCAAAACCGTCATCGCTAAGGAGTCGCCAACAAGCAGCAAATCAATCGGGGTATCTTCTAAAATACGCGCTGTTGTGTAGTCATAGCACGTTAAAGATACAATCTTTTCGCCCAGTTGTTTCATCTGCCGAATAGCAGGAACACTACGACGTTTTTTACCACCTTGCAATGACACGGTTCAATCATCCCTTATCGGTTGCGTTACATCTAAATCACGTTTATCAATAACTCTCAACAATCGCTCACACGGCTGTCTCTTGAGCACAATTCAACATTACTACAAACGACATAAAATCACTACTACCACCCCTTGGAATTATTACATTTATCAATGAAGTAAAGAACGACGTTTACTTACTATTCACACGAGAAGTAGGTTTCGCCTGTGCATCAACCACCTTAGGTGACTCCTTCACAATGCGCATAGGGGTTTCGTGCTCGCCCATGGTCTCTTTACCATGCTCTTTTAAATAATCATAGCGATACCATTTAATAATGGCACGCGCCAAATGACGCGAGTCGTGACGAATCACAACATCATCTTTTTCATCAACCAGCAAGCGGGTAACCACATCCACATTCAATGCATTACACTGCTCGGTGTCGCAATTTACTAAGTCATAGCCCGCATTTTTATATTTATCCAGCAAGGCTTCCGGCAGTTCGGTATTTACAATCACGCCATTCACGATGTCCTCGCCGTTCACGTGATCAATAATCGCGCGAAGGTGATCCGAGACACTGTAGCCATCAGTCTCACCGGGTTGCGTCATAATGTTAGACACATACAACTTGGCCACGTTTTTGGCTGCAATCGCCTTGGCAATAGGTTCAATCAACAAGTTCGGAATCACACTGGTATACAAACTACCGGGGCCCAAAATAATCAACTCAGCATTTTCAATGGCATCCAGTACTTCAGGTAAGGGGGTGGGTTGCGCTGGATTGCACGAAAGTCGTTTAATTTTGCCACGGGCTTCAGGAATATTAGATTCCCCTTCAACAATGCTGCCATCTTCCATTTCAGCCACTAAGTGAACATTGTCTAATGTGGAGGGTAAAACACGCCCACGAATTTTAAGCACCTTCGATGATTCCTTAATGGCTGAAACCATATCACCGGTAATTTGACACATTGCCGTTAAAAACAAATTACCAAAACTGTGGCCTTCTAAACCAGGGCCCGAACGAAAACGGTACTGAAACAGTTCGGTAATCATTTGCTCTTCATCAGAGAGCGCCGCAATACAGTTACGAATATCACCTGGAGGGATAATGCCTTGCTCGGTGCGCAAGCGCCCTGAACTCCCCCCGTCATCACCCACGGTAACAATGGCGGTGATGTTGCTGGTGTAATCTTTTAAACCACGAAGCAATGTGGATAAGCCCGTACCACCACCGACAGCCACAATGCGAGGGCCTTTTGCGAGTTTTCGTTTACGGTACATGGCTTCTAAAAAGTCACTATCAAAGCCATCTTCACGCATCACGCTTAAAAAGTTGTTGTAGATGCGGCTCGATCCCAAAAAGAGTAACAACGCACCTAGCAGCATTAACAACGATCCACTTGCCGAAGCAGGCACGGTTAAAGCAATGTGCTCTAAGGTTCGAATAACATACGCCACCGGCTGCATGTTCAGTAAGAGTGCGGCACCGATTGACATAATAAGGAGCCCAGCCACGCCAATAATCAACCAACGCTTGATAAACAAGCCCGGTAGTAGCCAAGCGGCATTTTTCCTTAATTCGGGAAAATTCAAAAGGGTCGCTCCAAAACACAGAGAAGATTTATAAACACATCACAGGAAATATTAAATATAGTTTTATTTTTTGGTTTTGTCTTTTTTAGGCAACGTCTGGCTCGGCCAGCGGAACATTTCTCGGTGCGTTACCTTTACATTATAAGCCGGAAACGCACTTTTGAGAACGTCGCCCAGCGCCAAGCCCATGCATACCGAGCGATGCTTACCACCGGTGCATCCAACAGCCAAGGACACCTGGGTTTTGCCTTCTTGCTGATATTTCTTCAGCATAATTTGCATCATACCCGACAGATGGTCTAAGTATGTCTGCACATCATCTTGGGCATAAATGTAATCTTGAACCGGCTTATCCACACCCGTCTGATCGCGTAACTCATCAATATAAAACGGATTTTTAATAAAGCGCATATCCAGCACATAGTCGGCATCCAAAGGAATACCGTACTTAAAGCCAAAGGTCTGAATGTTCACATCCACACTATCGGCAGCGGTTTCAATCCCCAAGACCTTCGCAATTTTTAAGCGCAATTCACGAGGCTGGGTACTACTGGTATCCACACTAAAATCTTTTAATGACTTCAGCTCGGAAAAGCGATCTTTGTCCAACTGAATCGCCTGTTGCAAACTATCGGCCTGCTCACCCAATAACGGATGGGGCTTACCGGATTGTTGAAAGCGCTGAATTAATATTTCGTTGGGCGCGTCCAAAGTAAATATCTTAAGCTCTGAGAAATCGGATTTGAGTTGCTTGATGGTTTCAACACAGGCTTTAAAACACGTGTCATCAGCCCGTTGATAATCAACATGAAACACCCAGCCTGATTGATTTGATTGTGCAAACCGGTGACGGATAGCTGCATCCAAGTCATCGCAGGGCAAGTTACCCAACTGCGGTAAACCATAACTACCAAAGGCGTCTAAGGCCGTTGTTGTACCTGCACCGGCTGTGGAAATAAGTAAGTAAAAGTTAGTGTTCGCCTGATTGGAGTCGGTCATGACAACCACCCCGCCTCACCAACTTCAGACAAGTTTAAGGCAACAGGATCACCCACGGAGGTACAAATTTGACGACATAACTCAACCACACCCGGCAGTTGAGGGCTGACGTGAATCGAACGACAATCCACATCTGCTTTAGCACCATCACCCGTGGTGAGTGATTTCTTTTGAATAATCTGACGCGCTTGCTCCAGCATCCCTTGTGATGGGAGTTGCTCATTAAGGCGATCGGCCATCAACAAGCCTTGCTTGTTATAGCGCTTACCCAAATACACTTCAGGCACCACACGCAAACCAATTTCATCTTGAATGCGGGTTAAGTTTTGACCTGCTGGCCCAACCAAATAAAACCAAGGGTTAATCCGGCGCAGGGTATCAGCCAAGTTTTTTGCCACGTCCCAGTTGGTATACATTGCTTTGTACAACGCACCGTGGGGGCGAATAAAATCAAGGGTTAAGCCATTGGCTTTTAACAAACCTTCAAAGGCGCCAATTTGCATTAGATACCATGCCGACAAGGTTTCTGCATCCATATCAGGAATGTCATAACCTTGTGAACTCGGATCGGGGTAGCCAATGTGGGCACCAATACTGCAATGGTTTTCAGCCGCTTTTACAATGTCGTACATTATTTGACGAGGTTCGCCATCGTGCACGCCACACGGAATGTTTACCGAACTCACATAACGCAGAAGTTCGTATTCGGTTTTTTCATAAAAAGCACGGTCACGAGTCTGACCAAAATCAGTGTTTAAATCCATGTGGTGCTTTTGAAAGTCAGAGATAACCACGTTCTTATATTGAGCGGTGGTGTCTTTTCTATTTGTCATAAATCTGTCGAAGCCTTTATTAATGATGTTATTAACCCGACTATTCATCAGGGTGTTTTTGGGGCAATACACGCCAAAATACAACCCCATCATACCTGAAAGCACGCTTTAATGACAGAGGGACATCATCGCTCTATAGCGAAAAAACCTCAGCTCGTACCTTCAGTTAGTACAGCGCGCCCCACATCACCAAACGACAGTAACGCACCATCGTCATAAAGACCACCGAGGCCATCAAATCAAGTGGTAATGGATACAGCGTGTTTTGAACCAAGTAATGGACATAAGCATCGAGCGAAATACTTTGCAGTAAGAACATACCCGATAAATACAACACACCCAAGCCGTGCACAATCAACACGCCCGCAATACCAGCCCATGCCATACGAATCGAACGTCTTACATTACTGTTGGCCTTAAAGGCTTTGCGCAGGAGTATTGCTGCAATAAATCCACCCACAATCCAGCCCACAATGTAACCAAAGGAAGGTGCTTGAAAGTAAGCCATACCACCGCCACCGCTAAAAATAGGCAGGCCAAACATGCCAATGGCGACATAGGCTGTTAACGTTAATAGCGTTAACAACGGCCCCAACACGCCCGACATAAACAAAACAAACGGCGTTGAGAAGTAATAGACCATCGAAGGTGATGGCACCGCATAGCCCCATTGGGCTAACATGGTTTTAGCCACCACGGGCACCTTCACACCTGAAAAACCAATCATCACTAAAAAGATGATCATAATGGCGGAGACCATTAAACTACTCGGAGCAAACCGCGGGTTTTTAGACACATCATCTAAAAATGTGACGCCCTCACCACGCAGGTCTTTAATAATGGGTTCTCTAAGACGTTTTACGTCCAAACCCAATTGACTGCTATCTGCACTACCTTCAGCCTCGTCGGTGAATGATTGATCACTCATCGACAGTGATGAATCATACGTTGCGTCATTTTTGGATTGTTCAATACCTGTTAAGCCGGTAATCGTCATAAGGCAGTTACTCTTAATTCTAGGTCGTGTGTCTCTATCTCAAAAAGGGGCTGGACGTTATTTAATCACCTAAGCCTGCAGGTAACCCATTCAGGCGTTGGGATAATTTTTCTTTTAAACTCTCAAATAACGTTGTAATTTCGGGCGATTGAATATCGGGCGTAGTCATAATCAGGGCGTCTTCTTGATTGTCCTGATAGTACTTAGGACGTGTGCCCACCGAATTGAACCCATATTTATAATACAGGTTTTGAGCGCTGTAGTTGCTCACACGCACTTCAAGTGTTACATAGCGCAAATTAAACCGACGGCCCACCATCATCATATGCACCAGTTGTATTTCACCCAATGCGTTGCCTCGCAAATCAGGGTTTACCGCAACCGTAGTCACATGGCCTTCGTCAATAATGTGCCACACACCACAATAGCCCAACACACCGGTTGGGTTACTACTATTCACATCAGGAGTACTTTGAACCAATACATAATAGCGGCCAATTTGATTATTCATCTCGTTATGAAAGGAATCCTCAGACCAATGATGCTTACCAAAGGATACCGACTCAATCGGCATCACACCCGAGGCAATATCCTCACCGCGCATACGACGCACCAACATATCGCTAGCAAACAACGTCTGCTCACGCTTAGCGCTTGCAGAGGCTTCTGGCGGGGTTGGTTGCGGTGTGGTTGCACTCATAGCAAAAAACGTACCTTGTCTAACGTATTGATAAATAAACCTAAAAACAGCATTTATTTGCGTTTTCTATATTCTAGCCCTAAAATCAAGGGTGTACCACCTTGAATTCCCAATTTTATTATAATTTTTTTATACTGTTTATCTATGACTGATTCAGTCACCGGTTTTTTATTCTGAGCCTTCAAGAAAAACAACTTGCCGATTTACTTCAGGTCACCGTTCTTAATGATGGTGATGCGCTCAGCCTGTTACCGTTACCGCCGTGGCCATCAAACGAGCCCATTTTATTTCGGGTGCCGGCGGTTAAAGACTTAGTGATGCTGGCCGAGCGACTCACTCGATTTGGGTTTCCACCAGACAAACACCATAAATA
>CAYGPY010000068.1:9392-11696 GCA_964351765.1 uncultured Vampirovibrionales bacterium | reverse complement strand
TTATTGTTTTTTACCTTTTCTCTTAATAATGAGACGCATTAGTCCCACGAAAGTCAAAACGGCTCCTGCATGTTCTTTATAATAGCCTTTAGTTGAAGAATCAGTTCGTAATATATCCTCAACGGCTTCTTTGTCCTGAAGAGAAGTAGGTCGTTCACTGGTTGCTTCGAATTTATCTATTTTCTGTTATTAAAGCTGAGGCATCGGCGCGGCGCTCGTCGTTTTCTCCTGATAATTCAAGACCAATACCACCAGCGATAGCTAAAAGGCTTATTGCTGTATGTGCAAGAGATCTCTTACTCTTTTTAAGTGCGCCAGAAAATTGAGGCGTATTTATTTGAGGTTGAATTTGCATGGTGTATACCTTTCATAGGGAAAATATTAGTGAGTGAGGAGGAAGTTGATATTACATCATAAATACCCCCTCTTAATCAACTACAAGTGTAATGTATCGTAATTTTGTATATCACTTTATTACGTGCGTTTGGAATGAGGGCAGTAGCAACACAAAAACGCCTATGGCGAAAAGTGTTTGCTTTGACTACAATGGACTTGTTTTAGTATTAGAGAGTAATCTGTATATCCTGATGATGGCTTCCTCTGACAATATCATTGAAAGTACTGTCGCCACGATTGATGGTGGTGAGTCTCTTGTGATTCAAAGCTTATCACTTGAGGGCAACCGTACCGAATTGCTGGGTTATCCCGTGCATCTGATTACTCAGGACGAGGGCTTGGCCTTTGTTAAGGGCTGCATTGAATGCAAGCAAAACGCGCACATCATCACCATGAATCCCGAAATGTTGATGCAGGGTGAGGACGATGACGAACTTGCCCGCACCATTAAAAAAGCGGATCTGGTGATTGCTGATGGGGTTGGCCTTGTGTGGGGCTTGCGCCACAAGGGCCATAAACAAGCCAAAAAACTACCGGGCATTGAATTCTCTGAGGCGATGCTACGGATGGCGAGTGAAAACGGGTATAGTGTTGCTCTGATTGGCTCAAAAGAAGATGTGTTGTCTCATGCGGTGGATAAGCTTCGCGAGCGCTTTCCTGAAATTAACATTATCTTCAGTCATCACGGGTTTTTTGATACCCCTGAGCAAGCCGAGGTGGTGGCCAAGAATTGTGCTGATGGCGAGCCTGATATCGTACTGGTTGCCTTGGGTGTGCCACGTCAAGAAAAATGGATCGCCCGCTATAAAGGCTTGTTTGAAGCCAGCGTGCTTGTGGGTGTGGGCGGTAGCTTAGACGTGTGGAGCGGTAAAACCAATCGCGCCCCATCGTGGATGCGTGCCCTAAATCTGGAGTGGCTTTACCGTATTACGTCTGAGCCTTGGCGTATTAAGCGCACCTATAAAACGCTTCCTGCTTTTGTGATGAAAGTGTTGTTTTCAAGCTAGTTGTAAACGTTCTGTTAAATAGGCCATAAGCAACGCTCAGATCTGAGACAATGATTTCAGTTTTCACGATAAGAGAGATGATTTTTTTAGTTAGTAAGCAAGCAAGTCGTATAGCAATGTAGCATTATAGATACGACCTTGACGAGTAAAGAGTAAGAGCATGGCAGTTATGACAATGACCAAACCCACTTCACGACGTCCTCTACCTTCAGGAAATGAGTTGACGTCCCTTAGTATTGAAGAGCGTACCCTTGTGGCGGCTCGCCTTCGTATCGATATTCTCGATATGATTTATGAAGCACAGTCGGGTCATCCTGGCTCATCGCTTTCGTGTATTGATTTACTCGTGCATCTTTGGTTTTACCAAATGTCGCACGATGTGAGTGAGTTGGATTGGGCCGACAGAGATCGCTTTGTCTTGTCTAAAGGCCACGGCGCACCTGCGTATTACGCCACCTTGATGGAAGGGGGCTACATTCCGCGTGAAGAGCTCAATACCCTTCGCAAGGTCAACACCAATCTGCAAGGTCACCCTGCGTCACGTTATATCGACGGATGCGATGTGTCTACAGGTTCCTTGGGTCAAGGCTTATCGGTTGGTGTGGGTATGGCTTTAGGCTTGCGCTTAAATGAAAGCCCCGCTCGATTGTATGTGTTGATGGGTGATGGCGAGTGTCAAGAAGGCAACGTTTGGGAAGCCGCTCTCAGTGCGCCACATCACAAAGTGAGTCGCTTAACCGCCATTGTGGATCGCAACGGCTTACAGATTGATGGCGATACCGAAAAAGTAAAAGCCTTGGGCGAGATGGCCCCTAAGTTTGAATCCTTTGGCTGGAATGTGCTTGAGATTGATGGCCACGACTACGCGCAAATGGAAAAAGCCTTAGCACAAGCCGATGAA
>CAYGPY010000068.1:0-9382 GCA_964351765.1 uncultured Vampirovibrionales bacterium | reverse complement strand
ATCGCCAACACCGTTAAGGGTAAAGGCGTCAGCTTTATGGAAAATCAAGCTGGATGGCACGGTAAGGCCCCGAACAAAGACGAGTGGGAAACCGCCCGCAAAGAATTGGTTGAGGCACTTGAAGCCCTGAAATAATTAACTTCTTTTCGTCAATAAACTTACAACGATGTAATCAATAAGAGAGACCTAATCCCATGGCAGTGATTAATTTAGAAAAACCAGAAAAAAAAGCCCTTCGTAATCAGTACGGCGAAACCCTTGTTGAACTGGGCAAAACCAACCCCAACATTGTGGTTCTCGATGCTGATTTGGCTTGCTCCACGCAGACCAAAAAATTTGGTGATGTGTATCCCGACCGCTTTTTTAACCAAGGTATTTCTGAACAAGATTTAATTAACACCGCCGCAGGTTTATCCACCACAGGCAAAATTCCATTTTGCTCCACGTTTGCTATTTTTGCTGCGGGTAAGGGTTGGGATCAAATTCGTAACACTGTGTGCTATAGCGATTTAAACGTAAAAATCTGCCCAACCCATAGTGGCTTAAGCCTCGGTGAAGATGGTGCGAGTCACCAATCAATTGAAGACATCGCCTTAATGCGCGTGATCCCAGGAATGACGGTCTTAGTGCCATCGGACGCAGTGGAAACCGACCGTATGGTGCGTTGGGCTGCTGAGTACCACGGCCCTGTTTACTTGCGTTTAGTGCGTCCAAATTGTCCGATTATTCACCAAGAAGATTATCAACTCGATCCTTATAAAATCCGTGTCGAGCGTGAAGGCTCTGATATCACCATTGCGGCGACCGGTGAAACGGTTTATCACTCACTCTTAGCGGCTGAACGCTTACAAAAAGACCACGGTATTTCAGCTGAAGTGCTGAACGTCTGCTTTATTAAGCCTTTAGATACTGAGACTCTGGTTGCTAGTGCCAAGAAAACCGGCAAAGTGATTACGGTTGAAAGCCATCAAGTGCTTGCTGGTTTGGGTGGCGCTGTTTGTGAAGCCTTGAGTGAACATCACCCTACCCCAGTAAAACGCTTAGGTACCCAAGATCGCTTTGGTCAAAGTGGTGACGGTGCCGCGTTGTTTGTGGAGTACGGTATTGATCACACTGCGATTTGCGACACGGCTGTGTCTTGGTTAAAATAATCTTGTTACGGTATTAGTAATTGGTTTAATTAATACCGTCTCTTTACCGAAGGGATTCAAGATTTATGCAATTGAGTGCGACGCCATTAAATAAAACGACAACACGCTTACCTGCGTTGTTTTCTCGTAAGCCGTCTGTGAGTAAGCTTGCTAACCCTTTTTTAGAGACGCCGGTTGATACGGTTCACTTTGGACATCAAAGTTACCCTGCTATTTATAACCGGGTGACCCTCACGCCAGAACAAAAACTTGTGGCTAAAGAGATTCAAAAAGTGACGGCGCAAGTATCACCGCGCCAGATTAATAAATCCATTCAGGTACTGAACGAAACCAATTACCCGTTTTTGTCTGTGGTTAAAAACCGCTTGCCGTCACACACGCCCTTTACCGATTACTTTTTAAATTTGGCAACGGACACCGATCGTAAAACGATGGTCGATGCCTTGGTGGCTAAAGTCTCACCGCAGGAAACCTATACCACACGACGCAATGCCCTAGAAACGTTGGCTGACATTTACTTTTTCGCCGTGCGTCCGGGTGGTCGTCTTGAAGAAAGCTTGGCGCAACATGTGTCGGATGAGTACACCACAAACCGAAGCCACCTTCGAGATTTGCAGCAATATATGGTGCAACAGTTTCAAACCATTATTCAAAATCAATCCGTCTTAGCACAAGACCGTCAAACAATGAGCTTGCTCTTAAGCTATCGCCTTGAAGAGTTTAAAGTTAGTCGTCATTTTGTGCCTAACATTTTAAGTAAAGAAGCCGAAGATGCCATTGCACAGCAATTACAAGGGCTTATTAATTACAGAGTGTCCAATGTACCGCCCTTGCCTGTGATACCAAAAGCTAAAGTAACACGATTAATCAAAGCCTTGCAAAACCCAGACGGCAATGCGATTCGCCAACTGAGTGCGTCGGGTTTTATTACGAGTATTATTCCGCAATGGGAGCGTGTGGCGGGTCCTGATAATACTCAGCATAGCACGCAAGACTACACACTGGATGAACATATTTTTAGAACCATCGATGCGTGTAAAGCGTCGCCCCATTTTTTAAATTTGACGCCAAAAGAAAAAGAACTCACACTCGTTTCGGCCCTGTTTCATGATATGGCTAAGCGTGGTGGCCCGGCTAATTTGCGAGATATTATTCCCATCGATCGTATTCATCCTGATAAGGGCGAGGACGTCGTGCGCTATGTGTTACCGTCCCTAGGTTTTAACAAGAATGATACCGAAACCATAGCGCGACTGGTGAAGCATCATCAAATGATAGGTAATTTGATCGTCTCCACGCTTGATCAATTGGGTCAGCCTCCCAATAAAAAGTTACTAGACTGGACAGCCAGTCAACTCCGCGATGAAGCTGAGCTGCGCATGCTAAAGCCCATTACCGAGGGTGATATCCGAAGTGTCAAAAAAGAAAGCGCTTGGTTCACCCCTGATGTAGCCCATAAACTAGAGTGGTTCTCGCAGATGTTATTGGCTGAAATTGCATAACACCTAGATGTTGCTAACATCCAGTATAATAACAGTATGGATGTTTTGTCGTTGAATCTGAATACATTGTTTTCGCCAGAGACACTCTACTACTGGCTGATTGCCCTCCCTCTTGAGGCTCTAACTCGGTTCTCGGAACGTACACATTATTTGTACTTGACGGGTGCTGTGATGCTGGCTTTTTTGGTTTATAAAAAACAGAACCAGCATACCGAGGGTAATAGTACGTCATTTCTGAGTTATCTTTTTCCAAAATCTGTTTATGGCCACCAATCGGCAAAAACGGACTACGTTTTTGCGTATATCAATATTATTGTGTTGGCACTTATGTTTTTGTGGTTAGCCCCTTTTATAAGTAAGCAATGGCAACACGTTATTGAAGCTACGTTACCGACCTCATTAATGGGTGTTCTGGGTGTGCCGACCTTAATCTCTTTGATTGTGATCTCGTTAGGGATTATTATTGTGTTTGATTTTGCTCTTTTCTGCCAGCACTATCTTTCTCATAAACTCCCTTTTTTCTGGGAGTTCCATAAGGTACATCATTCTGCTCAAGTGTTGACACCGGTTACCTTGTTCAGGGTCCATCCTGTTGATGCTTTTACAGCAGCATTTACGGTTACGATTTATACCGGCCTGTTTAATGCCGTGCTTGCCCACGTTTATTTAGGTGGTGTGCCTGTCTGGAATATTGCTGGTGTGAATATCTTTTTGTTTTTGTATTATGTGTTTGGCTATAACCTGCGCCACTCTCATGTTTGGTTGCTTTATTCGGCAGGGCTTTCTAAGCTATTGATAAGCCCCGCCTTGCATCAAGTGCATCACAGTGCTGAAGAGCGTCATTGGGATAAGAACTTTGGTTTTATTTTTTCGATCTGGGATCGTGCTTTTAATACGTTTTATTACCCTGATACACAAGAGGGTTTTTCATTGGGTTTGTCAGATAAAGACGAAACAAATCAGTATCAAAGTGTGTGGCGATTATTTTTAGCCCCATTTGCTAAAGCGCTCAGAACCTTGAGAACAACGTTCTCGACTCAACCTACGGTTGCTTTTTCAACGCTGATGGTGTTGGGTGCGATGGGTGTATTGATGATGGTAACCTCACTGCATCATCCACTTGAAGCCCAGCCGTTAGCATTGAGCGAATCTCAAGAATCGTCCGACTCGGTTTTTCTTGAAGAATTAACATGGCCTGAAGTACAAACAAAACTCGATGCGGGGTTTGATACGGTGATCGTTCCGACAGGTGGCACTGAGCAAAACGGACGTCATGTTATTTTAGGGAAGCACAATAAAGTCATTCAAGCCAATGCTAAAGTGATTGCCGAAGAACTGAGTAATACTTTGGTGGCACCTGTCATTGCGTATGTGCCTGAAGGCACACCTGAAACCCAAGGTGGGCACATGCAGTTTGCCGGTACGCTTAGTGTGAGTGAAGACACCTTTGAGCGTACTTTGACGGACACAGCCCAAAGCCTAAAGCACCATGGGTTTAAATGGATTTTCTTTTTGGGAGACAGTGGTGGTAATCAAGCATCGCAAAGCAAGGTGGCCGATGTACTAAGTAAAATGTGGCGCGATGATAACGTTCATGTTGTATCGCTGGATCATTATTATTTTTATAATGGCCAAGACACGTATTTAAAAAATAAAGGTGTTAAGCCTCAAGAGATTGGTACGCATGCGGGTATCAAAGACACCTCAGAGATGTTGTATCTGTATCCGCGTGGGGTACGAACCGATTTAATCCAAGACACTTACTCACGAGAAAAAGATGGATCGGATGGCGCTGCCACCATAGCTAGTTCGAAGTTGGGTAAAACACTGAGTGAACTAAAAATCAAAGCAACCATCAAGCAAGTATTGAAAGCCAAGCATATTGAATGACCTTTACTAGGTATTCATCTACCAGCTGAACCAACTGGGTTGGCAAGCAGTTGTAGGGTTTAAGCTACCTGTCGAGTCGTTAGTGCCAGTTATGATGCCAGATCGATCGGTTAGACGACCGTTATAATACTGAAACATCCATAAGCTGCGTTCGGAGTTAAATGTGCCGTCGACGTCCAGCCTAAAATTAAGCGCGTTGTCTACGTCTGTACCTGAGAAAAAGGCTGTCGTCAAATAACGAATAACAGCACCATTGTGCATCTTTAAACACGCAATACCCCCTGCCGTGCAACTGGCTGATGCTGGTGGTGCTGAACATGCTTCATCAATGGGTGTGGTGACAACGCTTACGTAGTTTAGATAAGGCGTAATATCAGCAATGGTTGTGGAGGAGGATGCTCCGTTGTTTAAGATGTAGGCTTGATAAGCCCCACTGAGCGCTGTTGCTGTCTCTTTGGCGATAGCTATATTTTGTCCATTGGACGTGGCATTAAGTACCTTGGGAATGGTAAAGGTGGCGATGACGCCCAAAATAGCCAAAGCTGATAACAGCTCGGCCAGAGTAAAACCCAGTGCTCTTTTATTCGTCAAGCGATACATATGTATGTATCGACAGGGGGGGGTAAAACTTTAATTGCAATAATTAGGCAAATAAAAGAAAGAGATAAAATGGTGTCGAAGGGGGGAATTGAACCCCCACGCCCGAAGGCACACGCCCCTTAAACGTGCGCGTCTACCGATTCCGCCACTCCGACACGTTAGAGTGATTTGCTGCTGCTGCAGAAGTGTTTAAGCTTCATTGCATCAACCATTAAAGGGCATTCTCCAAACGAGAATGAACCCTTATTATTTTGCAAAGCAAGGTTGCTGTCAACCAAAATCCTTCAATGCTCATAAACCCATCATCGCCGTGCGCTGACGGGTCAATCTAGAAACAAGTTGGATTGGACTACGATCGTCTATCCGTATAAATCTGCTGCTTGTTGAAGTAGATCAGTAATGCTAATCCCTAATGTCACAAAGGCAAAATACGCAGCCACTAAAACCAGTGACCCAATCAATGCATACTCTGTAAGGGACTGGCCTGCTTGCTTTTGCCTGTAAAAATGTGATGTCTTGTTCGTCACTACGATTAGTCCTGTTTATTGATAAGCCACTTATAACGTGACGTTGTCTCTTCCATCATACCATTTCTGTTGTCTCTAAAGGTAATCCCAAAGAGAGGCTGGTAGACAAATCGGGCTCAGAAAAAAATATTTCTGAGCCCGATTCAATAAGGTGTTTAGGTAAATGATTGATTAACCGCCGATTTTAGCAGCAACTTCATCAATTTTAGCAGTTACACCGCCACCTAACGCATCAAGCGCGGCGAAAGCTACTACAGATACCAAAGCAAGAATCAGTGCGTACTCAGCAAGGGACTGACCTTTTGTTTTTGACTTGGCAAGGTGACATTGAGTTTTTACGTAAAGGCTAACCATCTTATTCATAATTATTCTTCCTTCGATTTACTGTTTGGACAAAATGTATTTAAAAAATCTAATAAAGCTGTGTGTTCAACTGCGTTTCAGCTGATTAACTTATTGACTATATTCACACTATAGCTTTTTTCAAGATCAAACCCCTCACCCGCTAGGGTGAGAGGCCGTATCTTGTTACATTACGAAATATTTGAAGCTGAAACCAAATAGAATCAGGCTTTTTTGTTTGGCTTTTATTTAAAACTTATTTTTGACTATGGCGTCACTGCTGCACGAATCACCCGTGCCGGTGAAAACATGGTGTCCACAAATCCCTTTTTAAGGGTGTGAATACAATCATTAAAAACACTTTTACTCTGTTGTAAGAGCGTCTTGTTTTTAAAGTAAACAAAGGTGAGCATTGCCAATATAGAGGTAATCACCCCAACGCAACCCACAATAATCTCAAGTGGACCCATCACCATCGCGTGAAATACACGACGCGACTTGGTGCTGTTTGGCGGTAATTGATTACCATCGGTGCTCGCGGCCTTGACTGAAGGCTGATTAGCATCCTCGGTGCGAGGTGCCTTGCGGTTTACACTGCGGTAGCCATGCGGCATATCTTGCATTGCTGTGGTTCCACCGTGGTTGGTGTTCATCTGCTGTTCAAGCTCTACGCGCAATTGACGTGCTTTTACTTCGGCAAATTGTTGCTTGTTCTTGCGCTCAATGGCTTCAATCAACTGAATCTCAGTGCCACCATCATAGCGGCGCTTTTTAAACGTCATAACTATAGACTGCTTTTTACGATTATCTTTTTCCATCCCCAATACTCCTGCCTTGAATCTTAATACCTATCCCTAATACTTTAAAAAATTCCACTCAACCTAGTTATCTATTGAACGATTTAACTAAGAGCGTCTTGTGTGTCCTTAGTCCTATGTCCCACATCTATATAAAAACAATAATTGTTTTTTTTGTGCTATCTCACTTCAGAATGTAACGAGATCCTGAAAAATAGGTCTAGGCAAAGGAAAACCCATGTTCACATAAACAACAAGCCATCCCACTGTGACAGTTGAGCGTAACTGTCACAATAAAAGCCCTAAAAAGGGCCAAAAAAGAGCAAAAACATCCAAAAAACATCAAAAAAGAGGTGTTTTTACACGTTTTTTTTGATGTTTTGAGACTAAATCGTTGGATTTTGAATTTGCATCAATACATAGAGTAAGCTTTGCTCTTTATGTACTTTTTGCGTTTGCAGGCTCACCCCGTGCTGCAAACATTCCTGAAGATGCTTGTATTGATTGAATTGTAGGTTGCTCGTGGCGGGGTTAATCATGGTCTGCCGGTTGTGGGTCATCCATCGGGTGAGGAACTGCGCTTCGGATACCCCTAAATCGGCGATGAGTTGCTTGATATCAGTGAGGAGCTCATACACATCACTACCCTGTAAAACCCTTTGGTTGATGGCATTATGGGGGTTTTCGGCATCGGTTTCGAGGTTGCTTGTCTCGACAGGGAGTTGCGTTTGGCACGGCACCACTTGGCAGCGTGAAACCACTGTGTCGAGGAGGTTTTCCTCGGCGTCAGTGATGAAAAAGAACAGCGTTTTGGCTGGGGGCTCTTCCAGTGTTTTTAGGAATCGGTTACTGCTGGCGGCGTTGAAGATACTGCTGTTAAGGGGTTTGACCTCAAATAGCTTGTTGCTTGAGGCTTTGAGCATCTTTAAATCTTGTGGCGCAGGCGCGATGTTGTGTGGCACCACAGGGGTGGTATCGGGCACGATATCATAGTCGCAAAACAGCACCATTCGGTGCTCTCGGGTGGATCGCGCTAGGTTACTTAGTAATGCTTTGATTTGGCCGGTTTTGATGTTTTTAACCGTGCCTTTTTTCACCACCTCTTCGGCTTCGGACTCGCTCATTTCACGATGCCCCTTGGGATTGGCGACCCCAAGATCGGTGTAGAAATAGTTATAGCGACTGACGGTCATCAGGCCTGGGTGGGCGTTGGCGTTGATCCATTTGCACGAGGTGCATTGGTTACAGTAGTGGCCGTTGGCGATGTTATCAGTGGTGTTGGGGATGGCTGTGCAATTGAGGGCTTTGAGCACTGATTGTGCTAGGCGGTAGATATCGCCTAAGCCCCGACGTCCTTTTAATACGTAGCCGTGGGCGAGTGCGTTGGTGGCGATGGCCTGCTCAAAAAAGGCGCCTGCTAAAGGCAGATTGTGCTGGAAATCGGCTTTAATGGAGCTGGGTTGGGTGTTGAGGTTCCCCTCAAAAGTGCCTTCACCATCAGGGTTCACAGCACTGCCTACAACGCTATTGGGTGAGGGGGCTTCAAATTCTTCAACTGAAAATAAGGTGCTCATTGTGCTAACAGAACCTCTAGGGCCATAGAGCCGGTTAGTTGGCCGGTTTTTACTTTCCACTCCATTTCGGTCACCTTGTTTTTTAGGGTTTCAAGGCGATTGAGCGGCACACGGGCAAAGGTGTCCATTTCTTTTTTCAGGCGAAACGGGTGTTTACCAGAGCGCTTGGCGATCTCATCACGGGTGTAGCCCTTGTTCTGCCAGTATTTCATCTGATACAGGTTGTTCACATAGCTTTGAAAGAGCCCAAAGGTGGGCACGTAGTGGGTTTTTAATAGCACGTCTTGAAGGATGTGAAAGCGTTCACTGCCGGGCTTTTGACGTACCCAATCTTCAAGCATGCCAAAGGTGTTCTCGTTATGGGGCGATAGCGCCCGCACGTGTTCTGGGGTGATGGTGCCGTTGGCAAACACCGCGAGCTTGGCAATTTCGTTCATAATGGGCTGCATGCCCACGCCCATATGATCCACCAATAAGCCAGCGGCTTGCGGGTGGATGCTGTAGCCACGGGTTTTGCTTTCTTGCACCACGTAGCTCACGGCTTTGTCTTGCTCCCAAAAGGCCAGTTGTTTAAACTCGCGGGTTTCCACCGCAAAGCTGGTGGCGTTTTTGCCGCCACTGGTTTTGCCCGCAGCCAGAGCCTTAGGGAATTTGTAGCGTTTGTTGTACTTGCTACTGGAAAATAAAACTACTTTGGTGTTGTCGGCATCGGCAAGGGTGGCAAGGTGTTCAAGGATATCGGTCAGGGTGTTTTCAACGTGGTCGCTTTCGGCGGTTTTGTTGAGGTAGTCAAAGTCCACGATTTCAAACAGGGTTTTACCCACAAGGCCCATGGAGACTTCGCTCAGAGTTTCAAGCAGTGAGAGCGGATCAGGGTTTTTGATGACCTTGTGGGACAGGCTTTCCATCCCAGGGGCAATGGTGGCCGCACGCAAATCCCGCACGGCTTGCTCCAAGCAGTAGGTTTCATCGCCATAATAAACGTGGATAGACATATAC
>CAYGPY010000067.1:392-11920 GCA_964351765.1 uncultured Vampirovibrionales bacterium | reverse complement strand
TTCTTTAATCTTATTTTTCTCGTACAGTGCTTTTAAGCTTTCATTATAAACCGCTTTTTTCTGGCTATTTCCCAACACTTCATACGCTTCGTTAATCTCTTTAAATTTTTCCGCATTCCCTTGGTTCACGTCAGGATGATGAATACGGGCCAAGCGTCGAAACGCAGACTTTATATCATCCACGGACGCAAATAGCTCTATCTCAAGCACTTTATAATAATTTTTAAATCGACCTGAGCTCATAAAACGCAACAGACCCTCTCACATCTACACAGTGTGATCCAGTCAATACCGCCTACGTGACGACATTCAAACTTAGTAGGTGAAACCCACCTTACTATTGTAGCGCATGAAACGACTTAAACCGGTTGATGACGACGAACCGCTAAAATAAACTTTTTAACGAAACATCTATCGCCAAGCCATACTTTTAAATTTAATAATCATCACGGCAAACGCCATGCTAACCGACAAGGGTAACCATGCCACAATCCATGGCGGTAACACACCAAAATTAGCTAAATTATTGGCAAAAGGAGAAAGGACACTGTATACAAATACAATTAATGCGCCAAAGGTCAAACCGTAAGTTCGATTGGATCGCACCTTTTCCATGCCTAAATAACACCCAACAATCATAAAGAGCAATGTCGCAAGTGGGGCCGTAAACTTCTGGAATAGACGCACACTATAATAAGGCACATCTTGATATTGACCACCTTCTTCTAAAAGTTGAATATAGCGGTTTAAATTTTCAAAGTTCATATACTGTGGATTAAGACGACTATAACTTAACAAGCGCGCCGCATATTTATCAGTTCGAACCTGCTGCTCTTTAAACACAAGCGGTGTACGGTAAACGCCTTCTTCATCCGACGCGTACTCTTTCCCGTTGAATAATTGCCATTGGCTTGTTTCAGGATTCCACACACCGCGTTTTGCTTTTAAAATACGCGAAACCCTTGCACCACCACCCAGCACATTATCAAAATAGAGCACCACAAAGTCACCAAGATGATCCTTTTGTACGTCGCCCACCAGAATTAATTTATCGAGCGTGCCTTGATTGTCTTTGTCCACGTATAAAAAATTGTGATTTCGGGCATCCTTGATACCCAGTTCCACATTGGCTTTATTTAAAGCCGGCATCGCAACCGGAGTCACTAACTCTTGAATAGCAGCGTGGAACAAAAAGAAAACAAGCCCAGCACCCAGCACACCATATAAAACACGTCGACGTGAAATACCGGCAGCAAACATCACAATTAATTCAAAGTTTTGGCTCAACCGTTGAAAAACAAACAAGCTCCCAATCAGAGCTGAAATGGGCATCGTTTGTTGAAAAACACTAGGAATATGAAGTAAAAATAGCTCTAACCCCTGAGGAAAAGTGATGCTTCTATTCACCACTTTTTGAATCAACTTAAACATCACATCGGGTGCCAGCCAAATAATCGTAAATAGCACCAAGGCAAAAAGGACAGTCGAAAAGACCTGTGAAAACAGGTATTGATCCATAATTGTGACGCGTAATTTCGCCATCAGAGTATCTTGAAGCCCTTTCTAAAGTAATTCTGAGTTGCTTTTATAGCGAAAAATCTTGACCTAGATACGTCTTACGTACCATCTCGTTATTTGCCACTTCCACATTAGACCCAGAGAAAATGACCCTACCATCATGAATAATATTGGCACGATCAACAATCGATAACGTTGCCTTAGGGTTGTGATCGGTCAGCAATACACCCAGGCCTTTATCTCTGAGCTTACGAATCAAGCCCTGAATATCTTGAATGGCAATCGGGTCAATCCCTGTAAACGGTTCATCCAGAAGCAAGTATTGTGGGTTACATGCAATCGCGCGCGCAATCTCAACGCGACGACGTTCACCACCGGATAACTTCACCGCTGGGGCATGGCGTAGCTTACTAACACCAAATTCATCGAGTAACACGTCAATACGACGTTCTTGCTCTTCCTTTGAAATGCCTTGAAACTCTAAAACCAAGCGCAGGTTTTCTTCAACGGTAAGCTTCCGAAAAACGGATGTCTCCTGAGGTAAATACCCAATACCGAGCTTAGCGCGCTCGTAAATAGGTTGACCACTAAGAGGAATGTTATTTAAGAAAACATCACCACCATCGGGCTGGATAATACCCACAACCGAATAAAATGTGGTAGTTTTACCCGCACCATTAGGCCCAAGCAAGCCAACCACTTCACCGGGTTCGATATCAAAACTGATATGGTTCACCACCGGTCGGCCACCATAAGTTTTCACTAAATCTTTGACGACTAAGCCCATTAACTAAAATCCTTAATCTTCATTGTTGAATGCACTATTACGCCATACCATACCACCAATGCAATCAAAAATCCGCCCTAATACTCCACACGAAAAAGCAAAAACCAGTTCAAAGAGACCCTTGGTTACTTATATTAATACAGTAACGGATCATCTTTTGGAAGAGGGGTATCACTCGGGGCCACCGGCAAACTAATGCCTTTTTGCGGCGTTCCTTTTGAGCCCGTTGTTGCAGGTTTTACAGGTGTTGTGGCCGGAGGGGTATTATTTTGCTGTGCTGTTTTAAATTGAATTTTTACGTTTCCAACCGCGTCAAAATTCTTTGGATTGGTTGTAATCGTAATCACATCAGCCGTAATCTTTCGAGCCTCTTCAATAATAGTTGAACGTCCCGTTAGTAAGATTTTCTCGACACCACCGCCCTTCATATAGAACGTGGCTTTTGGGCCATTGGTGATATTACCACCATAATGGATACGCACGTGACCTGTAGCGAGCATTTTATCCGATGATTTATCGTACTGCTGATAATCAGAGTAAATCAATATCTCACGCTCATCAGGGTTAGCCTCTTCACCCATATCAACACGGGTTTTCACGTGGTTCTCTGCAATCAAATCGCCAGAGCCAACCATAATCGTGATTTTACCGCCCTGCATTTCGCTCGTTTTCTGACGCATTTTGGCGTCACCTGTAAAAATGGCACGCTCGGCCTTACCGTCGGCACCCATACGCAACGTTGCATTGGCACTATAGACATCTGTTTCTTTATAACGAACTTTAACACTGCCTGAAGCCGTCACTAATTTATTCACGTTATCAAACTGCTGCACATCCGAACGAATCGTAAACGGATCATTGGCAATCGTTGTGATATACGAACGCACATTGCCTTTAGCACCAAATAAATTCTTCTTCAAAAATATCGTGATGGTATCACCAATCACTTCGTCTTCACCCGCAATCGGATCCACCTTTTTTGCTGTCGGACGATCGTAAAACGTGGCAATTTCTGCCTCACCGTTACTATCAACAGCCACATCAGCAGTATCACTAAAAATCTGATACTTCTGATAGTACACCTCAACATCGCCCTTGAGATCGTACTTATTATTAATCACATCGTAAATCTGCTGGTTGGCACGGATATTAACCAAATCATTATCCATTGCGGCCGATGAAGGCACGCCAGCCAAAATATTATATAAAAATACGGCGAGAAAAAGAATTGAAAAGCGTTTCATAGAGACGAAAACCTTATGGATTTAATTTCCTATATAAAAAAGCTGTATTCGAGGTAATACAAAAGTAATATTATGGTAATAGGCTATCATAAACACTGATACACCACTATAAGCACCTCGTTAATACGTTGACGCATTTAATACAAGTTGTTCCAATACGAATACATGTCCTACATGGTCAGCGCCAGCCAATAAATACCTCCTAAAACGCCCTGTCTTTATGTTACGATGCCACCAACGATACGATTTTTTGTACATTAGGATCTTGATTATGTTTTACGGCTTACAAAACACAAAGATAAGTAAAAAAGGGCTCCCAGCCTCTGGCTCAAACACGACGACTATAGAACCAGCCATGGATAGCTTAGAATCACTATTTCCAGCTGTATTTCAAGATATTATAACGGTATTAAAGCCTGACCAATGGAATCTCACTATTGAGGGTCTCGTTGAAACACCCTCCCAACTTCGCTTTAACGATTTAGCCACCTTCCCCCAGCATCTTGTTGAACGTCGTGTTGTTTCAAGTGAAGGCTGGTCTTTTCGGGGGCAGTGGAAGGGGATCTTGTTATCCGATATACTCACCAAGGTCGGTGTTTCGAGCGAAGCCTCTTATCTCATTCAGGGTGATGCCAACGGGAAGCAGATCTGCCTACCCTTAGAAACCCTTTTAAAATACCAGCCACTACTAGCAACCAAAGTCAACGACCATTTTTTAACCCCTCTATATGGCGGTCCTGTCCGGCTGGTATTCTTTGACCGTTATATCCAGTTTGGCCTTAGCCCCATAACACAGCTCCGTTTATCAAAAGACCCCCTCTCCTCTAAAGACAACTTGTTTCAAGCCAAAGGCTTTGATGCTGAAGGACTCATCCAAGCCGGTGATTACTATGCCTTTGACCACAAGGCTTTTCGCTCATTTAGAGACCCCGACCCTTGGGATCCCTCTACTTAAATCCCAAAAAAGCCACCAACACTAAAAAAACCGCTTGGGGAACTTAATATCGCCACCACGTCTGATGTAACAGGAAAGTGATGTTTTCTCTGAAAAGCGTTAACTTTTCTTACAATTCGCCGTATGATGGGTAATTGTCACCTATGTTCAGCGTTTAGATGATCACAATAACAGATTTTTCGGGACTATTTTTAGCGCTATGCCCCTATCACCTACTTACATCCAATCAGGCTTAAAAGCACACCTCTTACGTCGAATCACGTCGGCGAGTCTTTTAGTGGGCCTCCTTTTCTCCCCCGCCTCTATTATCTTAACGTCATCGTCGGCTTACGCCTTTGGCTTAAAAAGGCACGCTAAAAAAGAGACTGCTCGGAATTTCTTTCCTCCTGTAGCCATTATCAACGGACCTATTAGCCAGATTGATGGTCTAGATGCCGTTACAGAGGATGATACATTTGAACCCGTTGCACTCTCAGCCGTAAGCTCTCCAGCCATACAGCTCACGCCAAAAGTAAAGCAGATGGAAAAAACCATCAACCTAGCTAAAAAAGAGTTAAACACCATCTCCTCACTTCAACAAAAGCTTGATGAAGAAGATTTAAATGCCCTGTGGGAATCCACCGTTGAGCGGAACCCTGTGATTCGTTTTTCTCTAGAAAAGATTTTTACCCCTGTTGATTTACACAACAGCCACTCCAGCCAGTTCTATAAAAAAGTTCTGAGTAGTGCACTTCAAGGTGCCTCCTTACTGCCTATGATGCTGCCTGGTGGTAGCTACTATAGCAACATGGCTGCCACCAGCGGAGCTCAAGCCTTAAACAATATCGTAACAGGTAAGAACAAACCCGAAGTAAACCCCCTTACAGCAACAGAACAGGTCCAGTTGGCTGGATTAATTGATGAACTTAAAACGGACTTAATTGCCAACTACCATTCCTATAAAAATACACTTTCCATGCTTTCTGAAGCGCACCAGTCCAGCGTAAAAAGTCATTCAATGTACACCAGTGCGCTTAAAGGGAAGAGTGATGTGGCACGTGTTGCCGCCACCAATGCCTACTACAAAGCTCTGCTCAATGAGACAGAACTCCGCCAGAAGGCGATTCTTTATCGATTACGCTTAGAACGCCTTGCCGGCAACGATGCTGTGAATAACCTGGGGCTCGCTCTGTTTGTGAAGCCTAGTATTAAAACCGCGTCGCTCAACGGTTCACCCAAGCGACATATCAATAGCACGTCTGAAAATGATGTGAATACGATTGAATCTTCTTCTCCAAGTAGCAACAGCACTATGCAGTCTTCAAACCAAGCCACTTTGCCCGATGGCTTAAATAGCCCTTTGGAAATTCAGCCATCCTTCACCAATTCCTCTGTCATCACCCCGTCCGAACCAGATGAACACCTGATGTTAATGGAAGATGGTGAAATGCTGGAATTCTCTGATGAAATCATTATGGGCCCCCCAACACCAGAACCCTAATCAATACAGCCCTTAAACCATGTGTAGCCGTTATTTTACCGAGACCCCTAAAACTATGATGCTCTTTCAAAACAACTTGCCCGCCTATCGTTATATGGCCATCACTATCGCGGTGTCCGTTAGCCTGATAGCCTTGCCTTGCAAAACTGTTCAAGCCGAGTCCAATGATGCGCCTTTACTTGAAACGCAGAAACTTGAAGCAGCTACACCTGATAACCAAACTTCAGTAAAAACAACGATAGATGCTGAATCAGTCACCACCAAAGCATCAAGCTCCCTTTCAGCGGAAGTCGAATCAGAATTTAAAACACTGCCTAAAAAAACACAACGAGAATTAAAAGCACGCAGTGAAGCCATTTTGTTTGAAGCCAAAGCTGTTAATAACGAGTTAAGAGATGATGAGGAGCTCTCTGTTAACGATATTGCCATGCTCTGGCAAGCGGCTGTAGAACGCAGTGGAACCATTCGTTATGCGATTGAAAAGCTTTCTCGTCGCGATGCAACGGGCGAATCCGTTAATCAAAGTGGGTTGATCAAAAAAGTAACTCAAGGTGCCGTCAGCATTGCAGGCCTAGCCGGTAGTGCTGTTACAGGCTCACCTGCTGGACTTATTAGTGGCAATATGCTTCAAAATTTATTGTTGGATGACCCCACCAATTCCGCGTTTAACCGTGTTACCGACGCCGATATGATCATTCTGGCAAAAGAGGTGGAAAATCTTCAACAGCGTGTGATTGAACACTATTATCAATATATCCATTGTGAGAAACGATATAAATTAACCGAAGAAGCACTAAGTGCCATGAACCGGCATGTGGATCATGCGGCTAACAACATCGTGTCCGAAGAAAACGAGGGCACCGTTAGTGACGCCTCTGTGACCAATGAAGCCATTATGTCAGCCCTAGTTCAATCAGCCAAGCAAGACCAGAATGAAGCTCGTCAGGCTTACATGAACGCCCGCAATGAGCTTTCATTGTTAGTGGGAAGCGATGCCATTCAAGCACTTGAAGAAAGTCATCGTCAAGATAATCAAGGCTAAGCTTGAAGCACTACTTCAGTTAGAGCAAACCCCTCAATAAAAAAGACCGAAAGCGCTATGCCTCGGTCTTTTTTTAATGAATGTAATAATGAAAAAAGCTAAACTAAGCGTCAGCAGGAGCTTCTTCTTTGTCAGCTTCTTCAGCAGCAGGTGCTTCGTCAGCAATTGGAGGAGCTTCTTCAGCCGCTGGAGGAGCCTCCTCAGCCTGCTTTTTAGCTTCTGCAGCAGCTTGCTTCGCTTCAGCAGCACTAGCAGCTTCTTCTTCTTTCTTGGCTTTCGCTTTTTTAGAAAGACGCTCTTTTTTCGCTGTTTCAAGCACGATCAATTCACCTGATTCAGGCGCGCCTTTAATCAAGCGTAAGGCTGTTTCAGTTGGAACGGCGCCTTTGGCCATCCACTCTTCAGCAGCTTTCTTATCGAGCTTCAGCTCTTTATTCATAGGGTTATAGAAACCAAGCTCTTGAAGCGGCTTGCCTTGACGACGAGCACGTTTGTCAATCACCACAACACGGTAGAAAGGCTTGGATTTACGTCCATGACGTTTTAATCGAATACGAACCATAATACGGAGATTCTCCACTTAATAAATCTGTGTAACCTTGCGAGGATATGTAGGAATAATACATGAGTAACATAAACAACTTATGAGATCCAACTATTTTATTACCAAAATGCTCGATCTTTATATGTTATGCGGATAAAGCTGATTAAACCTGCCAAAATTAATCGTCAGTATCGACCGGGGTTTCTTTCTTTTGAGGAAAAAGAAAGCTCGCAACGAGCATATACCCAAGAAACAGGATTGCCATCCATGGACCCCAATTCATTGCCGTTGCGCCTTCAGCCAAAATCAGCCACGCGACACCAATAAAGAAGACCGCCCAGCTCACTAAACGAGGAGCTGTAAACAACAGGGTCAGACATAATAAAAAAGCACCAATAATAAACAGCCCCCAAGGCGCCCATACCTGATCAGCACTTGAGTAAACATCACTCGCCGAAAACAAGCCTGATAAGCTAATTGGAATAGCACACATCAAAACAAAGAAGCCACCAAATAACATCACTGGCCAAAATTCATAAAAATACCAACCAAAGGTATGCTCTGGCGGATGACTATGCTCTTCTTCAGACTTCACTTTTGAACGAACCATCGTAAGGATTACTCCATTAATTAAAACAAGCGCTGCACTTCGAGTTATAAGCCCTTAGGACTCTGCAATCAAACCAAAACTTGCAATCATCATCATCATTGAAAAGAAAAACAAATAGAACCACACATATTTCACAAAGATGGATACACCTTGATCCGCGGTTTGTTTTTCTACTTTGGATTTAGCCATGACTTTTATCTCCTAATTCTATTTCGCTGGCTCAGCGTCCATTGAGCACGAACCACCAGCAGCAGAACAGCTCCCTGCACCACATCGTTCGGCAAACGAGGCAATTAAATCTTTAAATTCACCCTGTTCCACAGCCGACAACCAGTACGCATCAACTTTAGTCTTATCAACAGAGGGTTTCAGCTTTGGCATCCGTTTACCTTGTAAACGCTCCATCAAAAACTTGTTACCTTCACGGTAGTGGCAGTCACCAATACGACACCCTGTTGTAAAGACGCCCTTGGCACCATTCTTCAATGCTGTTTCTATCATAATCGGCTGAATATGGCCACTACACGGAAGCTTAACGATTTTCACACGAGGATCTTCTTTAAGACAGCCTGCTTCATTTAATTCATCGCGCAAATCAACACTGCGTTCACACACAAGGCCAATTAGTTCTACTGGTGGGTTACTCATTATTACTATTTCCTAACGTTTCATTGTCGTTTACTTTATTAGGGGTACATCTAAAATCTAGTTAGCTGTAGCAGAAGCTAAAGACGCCTCGATATCAGCCAATACATCGGTAGTTTCTCGACGGGGTACTACAATCGCTTTAAAGGCACAAGCACCAACGCATAAACCACAGTTGGAACAACGACCGGCATCAACTACCGCAAGGCGCTTGAAGCGTGTGCCATCGTCACCACGATCAACCATTGTAATCGCTTCATAAGGGCAATCATGGTAGCACAAGGAGCAACCTGTGCAATTATCAAAGACCACTTTAGCAAACTGATCGCGCAGTGCTTTCTTCTGGAAATAAGGCACAACCAATAAACCCAGTGGAATGCCCAGCAACAGCATCCATACTGTTAACGGATCCCAACCCTTAAGAACGAGCGCTTGTGGCCAAGCATAGAACAAGTCAAGTTCAATATGTTGACTCACCGCAGTAAGAATTGGTTTTGTGCCTAGGCCTACAGGTGCGTTACCCGAAACAAGCAACAAACCACCAAACAGAAGCCAAATGATAGCCGCAGGTGGGATGTTCACAGGACGCGTAATCCGTATGTAGTGCATCCACAAGAAGAACATCAACAACATAGGAATGGCCAAGTGCAAGAACAAGATACGTGTCAGGGTGTAATCCGTAATAACACGACCGGCCATCAATAACTCAGCTGAAGCCACACCAATAAGAGGAAGGCGCTTTAAGAAGTTGACCGTCATATTGGTCAACGTCACGGCATCCTGATCCCAAATCATCATATAGCCTGTTAAGCCAACAATAAATGTAATTGTCAGCAAAACAACACCCGTAATCCAGGGGATAATACGATATTCGCGATAACGGTCCGTAAACCAAACGCGAAACAGATGGAGCATTACAAATAGCATCATGCCGTCGGCAGCGTAACGGTGCAGAGTTCTAAAGGCATTACCAAAAGGAAGTTCTTGAGTAATATAACGAACCGACTCATAGGCTTGGGCTAATGTTGGCACGTAGTAAGCAAATAACAATAAGCCCGTACCATATAACATCCAGATAAAGAAGTTTGGCAACGCACCGTGGTAGTAGAACGGGTTATAGCGTTGCGAAAAGATCTTGTTGAGCCCTTTTTCTAGGTGAAGGACTGTCCGTTGTAAAGGTTCCGTATACACGTTAGTATCTCCGCATTCATCGTTGCATTATCTGCATTTATAAGCTAATTAGTGTGAGTTATTCCCAACCTTCTTCGGTCGGGTCAAGTAAGTCTGAACGAGTTTTGTCTTTAAAACCAATCAAGATAAAGGCAATACCGGCAAAAAACAAAACAACACCAAAGGAATAAAGGTATTGTTGAACAACCACAGGGTCGATGACCCCCTTCTTACCGGCAATAACATTACTTTCACCCATAAACATGCCTACCCAACCCAACATAGCCGCCAACCCAACAAGGATCACTGCCAAAAAGTCACGTAGTCTTTGAACTGAATTATTCATAACACTCTCCTGATATCGAGGATTTCAACACAGCATCCGTTTTCAAGCGGTACTGCTTTTTAAATAACCATTCAAATAAAGAGACATGGTTAACGACCTGCTGTTTCAGCTTCGCCGCAGCATAACTATCATAACCAAGCATCCCTGATAGTACCAGTACCATTAACACAGTCGCAGCCAAGCTTAAGCCCGTAGCCGTATTGGGCAAAAGTGTAAATTCTCGAAACGCCTGAAACGCCAAGGAAACAACAATCGTATCCAACCCAAAGACTATCCACCACTGGACAACCGTTAGTGGCTTAGCAACAGACGGTGAAGGTGCTGCTGAAGAACAAGATTGTGTCTCAGAACAAGCCATCGGTTACAATGTTTCTCCATTAGGGATACTTTCAATACTATCATCGGCCGTTGCACGCCAAAACAGAACGGCCATCACAAGAGCTTGAAGTAATGCATAAATAACCCATAATAAACTCCAAACAAAATTCATTGGATTATTAAGTGACTCACCACCCACAAAGGATTGCAGCCATACCATCAAATAATCACCCGTTACTACATGCCAGAAGAACAAGTAGAAGGTGCTGATTGCAATATTAAAACCAACCCATACCAACATCGGCAGACGTTGGTGATACTTTGACCAATGCCAGAACTGGCCAATGGTAATTGAGATGATTAAGTGTGCAAACCAAAACGGTGGATCTGTTTCAATGTTTGCCACGTTAGCAATAATCAACAGCGAGAACAAAATAAATTCAATCGCGGCCATAATACCAATAACGGTAAAAATAGGACGCTTCCACATATCTCGTTCAGGACCCCAGTCAAGGAACGTGAGGGCAATCGTCACAAACGGAATAGCCAAGGTCCAAATCGTTGCCCAGTATGGGTCCATATATTTTAGCAATTGGTATAGAGCCAAGAAATACCAATCCGATAAAATAGGAAGCGGTGTTACCTCAGGGTTAGCACGTGTTCCCGATTCAGCGGGGAAGATAATAGCCGTTGCAACCAACATCAAAATAAACACAGCCACATGGTGACGTTTTAAATTAATGCGGTTTTTACGGTTGGTATAAAAGAAAATTTCGGTCACGGTTAATAAGATTAAAGAGAAGGCAAAGTGCAGCGAATAGAAACGCGTCATCGTAGCCTGACCAATCGAACTACCACCGGTTAGAATC
>CAYGPY010000067.1:0-382 GCA_964351765.1 uncultured Vampirovibrionales bacterium | reverse complement strand
GTTAGAATCTGTGAAGTACTAAATCCTTGGTGTGTTAAGCTACCAATCAGCTGCGTCACAGCACCAATCATGTTTGGAATTAACCACGTTCTATCGTAGTTTGCAAAGTCCCAAGGCCAGTTCCAATAGGTTGGCACAATATCCAGATACGTTGGAAAGGTCGCAAATACCTTGGTCGCCCAATAAGCACGCTGGTTCCAGATCAACAAGTACCCCGTTAAGCCCGAATACATAGCAATAACAAGCAACAAAATACCTAGAACAAAGGTTAATTCGCCCTTATTTTTATACTCTGCCATAAACCACATACGATACACACGCAGGGTCCCCGCAATAATCATGGCGTCACCACCAAACTAATCCATCCCACGCACCAATGACC
>CAYGPY010000066.1:7254-12019 GCA_964351765.1 uncultured Vampirovibrionales bacterium | reverse complement strand
CTTCCGGATTCAGCTTAATTATAACCATTAAAAAAAGAGCATTGTATTAATAACAATGCTCTTTTTATTTGCTTTATTTGAGAAATAAAACTAGTTTTGTCTAATAGAAATTCTTTTGTCAGCCGGTAAGTTTTCATTCAGCATATCAACAATGCCTTGCATGTTTAGGCCAACCACTTCTTTGGTTTTTTGACCGTTGTTAAACATACTGATATTAGGAATACCTTGCACCCCATATTGTTGAGCGAGTGCTTGGTTTTCTTGCTGTACGGTAGCGTCATCAGAATCCAGCTTCACTTTTACAAACTTGATGTTTGTATTTAACTTATCCGCTAGCTGTTCAAAAGCCGGTGCTAAACGCTTACACGGGCCACACCAATCGGCATAAAAATCAACGATCACAGGCTTGTCTGCATCAAGAACTTCACGCTGAAAATCAGCCGTACCATTAATGTAAGTAATATTGGCATTACTGGCACCAAAATGAACGGTGTCTTGAATAGGTGCACTTTTTACTACGGATGTCTTTTTAGCTGAAGCCTGAGGCATCACAGCCGGTTGAATACCTTGAAGTGAAATCATGGGAATGTCCCCTCTCTGTTGATAAAATGATAACTACACGCGTTTAAATCGCGTTATAGTATCGTTATCATGCCATAAACATGATAATGCTCGAATAACACGAAAGGACAGTTCAATTTTATCGCTGATACCCACTCAGGATGGTTCTCTGACGTTGTTTGACCCTGAAACCAAGGAGACGTTCCATAATCAAGAAGGCGCCTTTACAGAGGCGCTGAGCCACTTTGTGGTGCCATCCAAAGTATCGGAGCGACTTAAGGGTAGTGAGGTGTTGCATGTGCTCGACGTTTGTTTTGGTCTTGGCTATAACTCGTTCGCCTTGATTTGTGAAGCACTGAGCCAAATAAAGACAAGTGGATCGATAGGTAAATCAATAACAATTTATCTGATTGAAAACGATATTAATGTGCTAAAGCAGGCGGCGTCCGTGATTGAAAATGTGCCACAGTTAGAGATACTTATAGACCACTTTGAATATTTTATTGGTGGTTTTTTAAAGGCTCTTATAAATAAAGCTATCAGTAAAGAAGAGCCACTCGTTTTTGAATCGCCTGAATTCAAGGTAACGTTCATTTGGCTAAACGATACAAAGGACCAAGCCGATCTTCACTCTGTATTTAATGCTTTCAATCATCAGAACCAAGACTGGCAAACGTGCTTCGACCTTATTTATTACGATCCTTTTTCACCCGCTACCATGCCTGAATTGTGGACGGCAGAGCTCTTTGAATCGTGCTATAAACTTCTCAATAACAAAGGCACACTCATGACTTACAGCTCGGCTGGTTCAGTGCGAGGTGGCTTAATAGAGGCCGGCTTTTATATCATGAAATCGGATCGTCTGGGCGAGCGAAGTGGCGGAACTGTGGCGATTAAAGATCGAGGTGAAGGAATGCATTACGTGGAGGCATTGACGCTCGATCCACTTGAGGCTGAATTTTTGGCGACCACGGCGACGATTCCTTTTAGAAACAAGCATAATGAACTGAGCTCAGAGCAAATGATCCTCAATCGCCGTGCTGAGCAAGCCGTATCAAACCGACCGGCAAGTGAACCGATACGCCAACAAATCAGAAAAGTAAAACGAGACCAACGAGAGAAGAACAAATAAAGCCGGATTACTTTCGATATCAACAATGCTGCCACGCGATAGGGGTTAGAGTCATTTTTGCTGCGGTTTCGTACTCACATCCGCGCGAACTCAACCGCCCGCCGACGTCCTGTCGGCTAACAAAAATGATCCTAACCCCTCTCGCGTACAAACAAGCCCAAAGAACTTAATACCCAGATTCAGGCCCTGAAGTGCGGCCCGTGGCTTCGATTCGCATAAACTCGTAGGTATCACCGGGCTCTAGATATCGGCAGATAACCGGTGTATAGAGGTCGAGCGTGGTGTAAATTTCTTGAGGCGATAAGGCCTCATCCCCCTTTGGGCTCGACATATCATCAGGAATGAGGAAGTCCGAACCCAGCCATAAGGCAGTGCGCACAAGCTCTTGCTCGTCATAGCCTCCGCAAGGTAACACCGTAATGGCAGGCTTAAATTCTCTACCAATTTCCTTGAATTGCTCTGAAAAGGCAGCAGGACCAGCAATATAGATCTTGTTGCCAAGGGCCTCAACAATAAATCCATTGGCGGCTAAGTTACTTGTTGTGGCGTTAATGCTGTATTGATGCTGACATTCCACCGAGTGCAGTTCGCCCCAATCAAAGGTCATGCTATGAACCGTGGGCATTGAGATGATATCAACAGCAATGTTATTTGCTGTAATGACTTCAGCAAGCGCTTCATTCACAATAAAAATAGTGCCAGGCTTGGTGTTGTATCCGGCCAATACGTCCCACTGAGGGGCGCTGACATGCGTTAGAAGCACGTACTTTGGCTTTAGTGTGTCCAGCGTATTGAGTTGATCAGCCATCGGGTTTACCAATAGCAACGCGTCAGGTGCAGCACCGTCAGCAGGTGAGTCCTTTTCATAAATACGCAGGGTTAAGGCAAATTGGTCGTGACGGTCTAAAAAGATAGACATGAACGCTCTCTTTCTCTGTTCTCTATAACGGCATATCGTGTAAATACAAGGCTATCATACCGTTATTGGCCATCATTCACAACGTTTAGGCGTAATTATCAACGTATAATAAGGCGGCCTGCTCGTTTGAATGTAACGCAATCGTAAATAGATACAATTCTGTTACGCACAAATACCCCTTCAGGTGTTTTTGTTAAAATACAGTGGCAAATAGTGTCTGAAATGCTTTAACTAATACACTTTAAGACTTTTTAGACAATTATTACAGCTGAAATTCATCATTAATCAGGGGATGTTTTCGACCAGTATGGCGTTATCCAAGCAAAAAATAGTAGATTCGCTTCAAGACTATAAGCACGTCTTAAACGACATCAAAACAATGGCGAATAAAACCGCCGTTGATAATTTGGATGAAGCCGCTAAAGAGTTGATGGCGGTTCGCTTATCTAAGTACGTGCGTGCCTTTGGTTTGATGGCGCCGGTATTTGTTGCTTTGGTTGGTCCACCATTGATGCTTTATAAATATAAGCGCTCTGGTATGAATAAAACTGAAGTGAGTAACCTTGTCAATCAAGAAGCTTCCAACCAGTTTGTGACGGTTGTTGCTCACGTGACGTCGTTTTTAACCTTTACACGTATGGGTAATTGGTTTTTTGCTAAAAAAAGTATTATGAATCCTAAACTAGTTGAGCCAGCCGTTACGTTACTCGGTAACCTCGGTGGCTTTTGTGGATTTGCTTTTGTTCGCCCTATTGTTGGGGCGACGATCTTCAAAAAGTTTTTGCACAAGGACCTTGATGTTGATGCGGAAGTATCACAAGAGGCCATTATTAATGCGACGCGCTACCAGCCTGTTAGCCGTATTGGTCGCCCCAATAGTTTAACTTCGATTGGTGAAGCAGATAATGCGTCTTCATTTGGGTTTCAATCACCACCGGCTCCTATGCGCTCACTGAGTTCTGCTGAGCGTGTTCTCGTTCAGAGCCAACGTCAACAAGTGGCCCCGATGCCGCTTGTAAGTTCTCCTGCTATGCAACCACAGATTCAACACGTTCAACAACGTCAGGCTGTTTCTACCCCTAATGCCTATCCTGCTTATCCGCGTGTTCAGCCTTACCAGCAACAATTGCCTTACCCTAATCAGCAACAACCTTTGATGCGTTCGCCTCAGTTTGTTCCGCAAGCTGGGTATCCTGCTCCGTTTAATCGCTAGGCTTTTTTAAATCTTAGTTTGTTTTAGATCGTAAGGGGTGGGTCTAGTTTTCTTTTTTACTTGGTGCTGCTGATTCCCTACTTCCAATCGCTCACCTTGAACAGTCTGTATTTCCAAATCCTGCGGCTTTGAAACAACATACTGTAAACAAGCTTGCCCGATTTCCCTCTGGCAATCTCAGCATTCTGCGTAAAAAAGAAAACTAGACCCACCCCTTACTCTTGTGGATTTTGAATTAGGGGTAGAGCTTAGGTACACAAAAAGTTTGAAACTACGTTTAAACTTCGACGGGTTGTTTTTCTTCTGGGGTGGTTGGTGTGTCTTGATCGTCGGCGTAGTTGGGGACGCTGAAGGTGATGCTGAAATAGCCATCATTGTAGTCCAAGCCAATGTCGCCACCCATAGCGATGACTAAACCTTTGGTGATAAACAAGCCTAAGCCACTGCCTCGTGTGGTACGGATTGTGCTGTCATCAACGCGTTTAAATTTATCAAACAGTTGATTCAACTCTTCTTTTGGAATCGGGTCACTCTCGTTACGCACTGAAATATTGTAGTGCGAGTGTGTTGGGTTTGGTGACACATTCACCTCAATGGCAGAGCCTTGCGGTGAGTATTTTACGGCATTATCCAACAGGTTTAATAAAATTTGCTCTAAGCGGTCTTGATCAGCCAGCACCATAATATCAACAGGTTCAGCAGGGTTGTGTCCGGCATAATGAACTCGAATAGGGCGCTGTTCTTTAGCCTGAGTGAATTGTGCACTTTGGCTAATTGTGCTATCTAGGTGTACTTGATCCGGGAAGACACGAAGCTGCGCATTTTCCAGATCAGGAATAACCAACAAATCTTCCACCATCCGACTTAAACGATCGGCCTGCTTTTTAACCACCTTCAGGCTCTTCATTCGAGTTTCAGAATCCAGTGTGGTGTCATAGCG
>CAYGPY010000066.1:0-7244 GCA_964351765.1 uncultured Vampirovibrionales bacterium | reverse complement strand
AGATGTGTAACCCTTGATGTTGGTCAGAGGCGTTCTTAATTCGTGGCTCACTGTATCAATCAAGTTTGATTTCACTTCGTCAATCTTGGAGAGTTGTTCATTTTTTTCTTGAATGGTTTTCCACGCATCAGCGGTTTTTCGGGCCATACGGTTAAATTCACCCGTCAGATACACAATCTCATAGGGCGTCACAAAATTGGTAATCAGTCGAATACGTCGAGTGTAATTACCATCAGCCATCGCCGTAATCCCTTTAATCAGCTGACGGAAGTTGCGACTGATACCGTACACATAAATCATTGCCAATAAAATAGTAAAGGTGAAGCTGGCTAAAAACAGCAGAATCGTTTGAATGTTAGCGCGTTTAATATACTTCTGTCGCACGTGATACGGCGATTCAATAACAATACCCCAATTAATGTCCGGCATTTTTACAAACACTTTTTGAAGCGGTGGCGTGTCCTCATCATCCTCAATATTGTTCTCAGGAAGTGTGTGTCCTTTTGTTGTAAATTCTTTTGTAACACCTTCTTGAAGATCCCTAAAGAAGGCGAAATCTTCGGATGAAATCATTTTTTTTGTGCTGGCATCCGATCCCGAACCCGCAATGATATAACCATTATGATCGATGATGTAGAGATTTTCATACAAGGACTGGTTAGAGCCGACGAGTGTCTTAAGGTGATTGAAGCGTTTGAGCTGAACAAAATATTTCACGTCCAAATCAATATCTGAATCAGTTTTTTTTATTGGGGCCTCGTCAAATTGAAATCCGTTTTTGTAGGGGAGTACACTGCGCAAGTAATACGGGCTATCCTTGGGATCACCGGCGTTAAAGTACAGTACCTCGTAAGGATTATTGAGGTGATCGAGCGTCAGCTCTTCGGGCAAGCGCAGTTCAGGACTGAGTGCTGAAAAGTTTTTATATGTCGTGGCAATCAGCAAGCCTTCTTCATTATATAAACCAAACGCTTCTTCGGCCGGAAACAGCGAGAACATTTTTTTACCACTGGCATTAATATCGCTGTCTTCAATAAATTCTTGCTTTAGCATGAGGCTGAGTGTTTTGGCTTGTTTCTGTTGCCAGCGCATTTCGGTTTGAAAGTCTTTATACAGTGCTTCAGCCGTGTGCTCAGTGAAGGTGAACAATTCCTTTTTTAGCGCACGTTGATTCACGTTATAGATAATAACGCTGACTGTAATCATCGGCACCATCACCACCAAAATAAAGGTGATAATAATTTGCTGATAGATTTTAAACTTGGGTAATGTGTGGTGATTAAACATAAGCGATTAAGAAACGGGTTGTTCTTCTTGAGAGGTTGGTGCTGAAGGCAGTTCCACATTGGCTGGCAATGTTGGGGTTAGTCGGTAACCCACATTGGTAACGGTTTGCAGGTAGTGTGGTTTTTTATGATCGGCTTCGATTTTTTGACGCAACCCACCAATATGCACACGCAACATGCGCACGTCTTCATCGGCATCATAGCCCCACACTTCTTTTAAGATGGTGGCCAATGGCACAGCTTCATCAACGTGTTGCATCAAGCAGTATAAAATCTCAAATTCAGTGGGTGTTAGCTTAATAAGGTTTCCACGAATCGTTACTTCTAAAGAGGCAGGCAATAACACAATATCACCGGATTCCAAGACCTCTTCTTTCTTGGGCTCGGTGGTTACGGCTTTATTAAGTGCGCCAGTACGACGGAACAAGGCACGCATCCGTACCATCAACTCTTGAAACTCAAAGGGCTTGATCAGGTAGTCATCCGCACCGGCATTGAATCCTCGGATTTTATCTTCGATCGTACCTTTGGCCGTTAGCTGAATAATCGGACAGTGAGCGATGTTTCGGTTGGCTCGAATGCGTTTGGTGACTTCAAAGCCATCCATTTTCGGCATCATCACGTCCAAGATAATCAGGTCGTATTCCTTGGTTTCAGCCTTCTTAAGGCCCGCCGCCCCGTCACTCGCAGAATCCACGTTAAAGCCCATCAGCTCAAGGTCAAGACGCAATAAGTCAATAATTTCTGGATCGTCATCAACAACAAGGATATCTACCATAACAAGTGGTTCTCCAAGAGGTTAGCGCTCGTGATAAAGCGTATCGGTAATCGTGTTTGATATTTGAAGTCAAGTAATAGCAAGTGTTTTAGCTAGCATAGATAATAAAGTACAAGCTGTGCCATTAATTTACTACAATATAGGTAATAAATAAAGTGAAATCAGTGTCATGTAACGTAATACTGCATAGATGCGACCTTGATTTTACTATGCTATGCTGATAATCTCTATTGTAATTGGAATCAGCTGTACGGGCTAGTGCCTGTAACGATAATGATATCAAGTGTTTTAGACACCTCTGATAGTTACCGAATGACCACGCTTATGACTGATATGACTTCACCCAAACCTCAATTTTTACGCGCCGTTCGAGGAGCCACCACGGTTTCTTCTGATTCGCCTGCTGAAATCCAAACTGCTGTAAAAGCAATGATGGCGGAGCTTTTAGAGGTTAACGATATTATTGAAAAGCAGGTTGTAACCGTGTTTTTTAGCCTTACACCAGATATCACCAGTGCGTCGCCTGCAAAAATTGCCAGAGAAAGCCTTGAATGGACCAATAGTGCTTTTATGAGCAGTGTAGAGCCTGATATAAAAGGGTTTCCGGCGCTTTGTATTCGCGTTTTGATTCAGTTTTATACGCATAAAAGCCAAGATGCGTTAACGTTTGTTTATCATAACGACGCCAAGGCATTACGAGACGATTTGAGTTAAATCGAGCAGAAAGAGCTCAAAAAACGTTCAAAAAAGAGTGTTTTTGGAGCTAATTCTTCTATTTTTGACTGTTTTTTGACGTTTTATTGTGACAGTTGAACCAAAGTGTCACAGTGGTATTTTAAATGAGCTAATTTAGATATCTGAACGTATAAACCGTGTTTTTCATAAAAATTTGATGTTGTAAGCCCGCTGTTTTTCTGCTACGTTTGTCTTTCTTGATTGCTAATCGACAGGGTGTACTTTATGCAACTAGGCCAAATTTCATTTTATGATCAGACGGCTCATCATCGCGATGGACGTCTTTCTAAAATGCTGGCTTCTGGCTTCTCTAAAAAACGAAATCAAACTGATACGGCTCACTTTTCTGGAAGCACGAGTTCCTCTCCAGGTGATGGCGATCTGGAGTTGGCCGCTGAAATTAGAGAGCAATTAAATTCTGATGATAGAGCTGTTCAGAGGCAGGGTGAATACAAACTTCGGAGGTTAGAGTCTGATGAAATTAAGATGAAGTTGATAGAGGAAGCTGTGATTTCTGATAACAAAAATGTGCAAGTGCTTGGTGTGAATGCGATTGCGACGTTAGCCTCTGATAACGTTAAGGTAAGATTGATAGAGCAAGCTTTGACTTCGGATAACACGAATATTCAGGATATAGTGCGCGTGCGATTAGGACGCTAGTCTCGGACGACGTTAAAGTAAGACTAATAGAGAAAGCCTTGGCTTGGGATAACCAAGTTGTTCAAAATTATGGTGCGAGTGCGATTAAGACGCTAGCCTCTGATGAAACCAAAATAAGGCTGATAGAGGACGCCTTGGCTATTGAGAATAGGGGTGTTCAAAAATTTGGTGCGACTGCGATTAGAACGCTAGCTTCGGATGACCTTAAAGTAAGACTAATAGAAGAAGCGTTGGTTTCTGAAAGCATTGATATTTGGAGGGAAGGTGCACTTGCGATTAGTACACTAGTCTCTGATGACGTTAAAGCAAGACTGATAGAAGACGCCTTGGCTTTGGATAACACGAATGTTCAGGGATATGGTGCGAGTGCGATTAAGACGCTAGAGTCGGATGACGTTAAGGTAAGACTAATAGAGAAAGCTTTAACTTCGTATAATTATACTGTTCAAAACTATGGTGCGCTTGCGATTATGACGATAGCCTCGGATGAAATCAAGGTAAGACTGATAGATAAAGCCTTGGCTTTGGATAACACGAGTGTTCAGGGATATGGTGCACGTGCGGTTGCGACGCTAGCCTCGGATGACGTTAAAGCAAGGCTAATAGAAAAAGCCTTGACCTCTGAAGACATGACTGTTCAGAGTGAAGGTGCGAGTGCGATTAAGACGCTAGAGTCGGATGACGTTAAAGCAAGACTGATCATGCAGGTTTGGGCTTCTGATTTTGATATTCAGGCTAGTGTTTTTACTGCATTTAAGACGATAACTTCTGAGGAAGTTAAGGTACGTTTGATAGAGCAAGCCTTGGCTTTTGACAATGTTGATGTACAACAACAGGGTGAGATGGCGTGTAAGACGCTGTCCTCTGATGAGGTAGATGTTGTAAAGGTTGGACTTCTACAACAAAAATTTAGTCGTCATGCTTCTTTTGATCCTGAACTGCTGGCTTCCATGTTAGATACACGTCAAATGGATCGTTTTATCTATTTGGGGTTAATCCATGAAGTGCCAGAGCTATGTAACGCCGCGGTTGAGGCGATTAAATTACTGAAAGATGCTGAGCATCAACAAAAGTGGATAAACGCCGCTAAGCGCGATTTTGGTATTGATGTTGCTATTTAGTGGGTATTTTTAGTAAAAGTATATCTACTCTATATCTCAACTAGCACAAAGATTGTTTAATTCGGTTTTATATATTTAGAGACTCTATGTCTGTATAATCTGCAGTTACATTAGACGGCTCGATAAGTGGAAGTATAAAAAGAATTAAACGATTAGGGGTATGGAACGTGGCGATTCAACAGCCAGCACAGAACATCAATGGGATTGTACCGCAGGGGATGCCAATGGCACCTGCAGCTCATCCTGTTAATATGCCAATGCCTCAGATCCCGGCACCTCAAACGTTTGCACCACCACCAAGCCAAAGCTATGCGGCACCTCAGATTCAAACAATGCCACCAACACCACCGGTACCACCAATGCCGTCGTTTACGGTGAATGGCATGCCTGTTAATCAACCACCAATGCAAGGTGTTCAACCGGCACAACAATTTCAATCTGCACCACCTGTAATGCAACCACCAATGTTGCCTAACGATCCGGCTGCAGCGATTCCGCCTCCTCATATGGCGGCACCTTACGTGTTTATGCAGAATCAGCAAGTGCAACAACCCATGCCTTATATGCCGGCACAGAGTTTTCCTGTGGCGCCAAACGGGATGGTGGCACCAAATCAGCAAAACGTATTTAACAACAACAATAATTATGCACCACCGTACCAAGGGTATCCACCAATGATGCCACCGGCTCAGGTGCCACCACCAAATCAAGTACAACAGCCACCTATGGCACCACAACCACCGGCAGCACAGCAGCCACCCGCGGCGCAAACGCCTCCTGCTGATCCTGATGCCAACAAGCCTCCTGAAACACCAGCAGTTGATCCAGCGGCCGAGTCGCCCGACAGTGTTAACTCACAAGGGATGGATCCACAAACCATTGCTATGTTTAACGATCGTTTAAACGATCCAAATGAACAAGTGCGGATGGATGCATCGACCGAGTTGTTTAAGTTGCTTCAGGTAAACCCAGGCTTAGCTGATGATCCAGATTCCAAGACGTATGTGGATGCCTTTTTAGAGAAAATCTTAAAAGACCCAAGCTCCACCGTGCGCTATCCAGCGTTAATGACCATGGAAATGGGTTTGGTTACCAATCCTTCTAAAGGCGTTCGCACTCAGTTGCTGGCTTTAAGTAAGAAAACCGGTGTGATGAACTTTGAAGCCGGTGTGGCCAAAAGTGTTTTGATGCAACTTCAAACGCAACCGAGTAAAAAAGAAATTAAAGACGCGGTAAAACCGATTGAACAGACATCAGAAAATTCAAAGGATGCCGTTGGCAGTAAGTTAAATTTAGTAGAGGGAACTAAGTAATGGCAGCAACAGTGACACCCACTCCAACACCGACGCCAACACCCGCACCCGTGAGTAGAATTGGCGGCGGCCGAGCCTTATTAGGCTTAGGCGCTATTGGTCTTGCACTCGCTATGGCGCGTGATTCAATGAATGGATCACTGACGGATAAGTGGGAAATGCGTTATCAGCATAAAATTCAAGAACGCAGTATGAATAAGTACCGCTACCAATGGGGTTTTTATTCAGGGCAGCCTTTCTTTGACAAAATGGCCAAAGATTTAAATCGTATTCGTATTGATGGGCCGTTTGGCTTGCGCAATTCTTGGACCAAAGCCAAAGTATATACGGCTGGCTTCTTTCATGACGTGGTTATGAAAAACACCATTCCGTTAGCTCTGGGCGTGGCGGGCTTATATGGCGGCTTTGGCGCTAAAAATGTACACAAACCATTCCAGTTATTTTGGAATCGCTTCGGTGCGGGTATTAAATCTGGTTTAGGCAAGGTGCACTTACCAAATAACTTTGGAAAGGTTGCTGGCGATGCTTTAGAAGCCGTTGGTAGAGGTATTGGAAAGTTATTTACCAATGGCCGAGCCAAAGTAACACTACCGTTTTTAGGTATTCTGGGCTTTGGGGCGCATCGCTTAACGCGAGTGCATCAGGGTGAAGAACAGCGCGACTTTTTTGGGTACAACCATCGTCCTTCAGGACAGTACTGGGACAACTAAACAGTTGTGTACTTAAAATAACAGTTTGTTAACGAGCGTTCACTATTAAATTTTGTAATAAACCACTTGGTATCGTAAGATCTCAGGTGGTTTATTTGGTGTTTGTGCTATGCTTGTAACTCATTGAAATACTCAGTGAATACATCTCTCGAAGGGCACGTGTTACGTTCACGTTTTTATCACCCCATCCCTAAATCTGCTCGATAGCTCATTCCTCCTCATTATAAGGTTTTGTCTTTTCTGATGCGATCGCCATTTACATATCATGCCAATGCTGCGTTACCAACACAGCCTGTGCTTAAAAAGCCAGCTATAGACCAGCTTGCTACTCAATCTTTGTCCGCAATGGGTAAACGTTTCTCTCGGGGGTTATCAGAAGATACTGTTCAGTTTGCAGCCACAACACCCTCGTCATCGCAATCCAATGTGGATGCCCCCTCGCCATATGACATTACGACTGCTAATAAAATTCGAAAACAAATTAATGAATCGACCCAAAGCTCTGGTAAATGTTTTCAGGCGGGTCGTATCAAACAACTTAAACACGACGGGTTAAAAATCGAACTCATTAAATTGGGGTTGCCTCATCCCAATCGCAGTGTGCATCGTGGGGCAACAGTGGCTGTTGAGACATTAAAGAG